>NZ_JAWLHP010000036.1:0-30596 GCF_041690275.1 Thioalkalivibrio sp. | reverse complement strand
TCGGCGCAGGCTGCGCTGCACCGCCGATTGGCGGCTTGCGCATGACGCGCCACCGGTTGCGTCCGGACCCGGCGGCGCGTAAAAGAAGAGGCGGGAGTCGGCCGGATCGTCGCTGCGCGCCAGCGTGGAGGAAAGTCCGGGCTCCGCAGGGCGGGACGCCAGGTAATGCCTGGGCGGCGCGAGCCGACGGAAAGTGCCACAGAAAACATACCGCCGATGGGTCCGGCAGTGTCCGGTCCACAGGTAAGGGTGAAATGGTGCGGTAAGAGCGCACCGCGCGCCTGGCAACAGTGCGTGGCAGGGTAAACCCCGTCCGGAGCAAGGCCAAATAGGGGTGCCATGATGTGGCCCGCATCGCACCCGGGTAGGCTGCTCGAGGCGTCTGGTGACAGGCGTCCCAGAGGAATGACGGTCCTCGACAGAACCCGGCTTACAGGCCGGCTCCCACTTTTCCCCACCCATGCCCCCGGCTGCGGGACCCCCTGTCCCCTCAATGCCTCATATAGCTCAAGTGAACTCTTAACTTAGCCCCCCAAGACTCCGCTTTTGGGACGTTTTACGGCTCCCGCATCCGTTGCAATCCGCGTGCGTAAGTCTTTGTCGCCGAACGCTTATTTTTTTGGGATCCCTGCATTTTTTGCTTGACGGGTGCTGCGGGCCGTCCATATAGTGTCGGAAAGTGGGGGAGCGTGGGGACAAGTGGGTCCCCGACGAGGCACTCAAATGTTCCGAGGGGTCAGCCAACTGAGTGTGGACGCGAAGGGGCGTGTCGCCGTACCCGCGCGCTATCGTGATGCCCTCATCGAGGACTGCAGTGGTCACATGGTGATCACCGTCGACCGCGACGGTTGCCTGCTTCTGTACCCGGCACCCGAGTGGGAGCGCATCGAACAGGCCCTGATGTCGCGCCCGAACATCAATTCCCACGTGCGCAAGCTGCAGCGCCTGCTGGTGGGGCATGCGACGGAATGCGACCTGGACGGGCAGGGCCGGCTGCTGCTGCCGCCGCCGTTGCGCGAGTTCGCGGGACTGTCGAAGAGGGTGGTGCTGGTGGGACAGGGCAAGAAGTTCGAGATATGGGACGAGGATACCTGGTCCCGCAACCGCGAACTCTGGTTCGGGGAGGATGCGGATGAAGCACTCAGCGAAGCGCTCGAATCCATCGCGCTCTGAATCCCGTGAACGGCGTCCCGCATATACCGGTGCTGCTGGAGGCGGTACTGGAGGGCCTCGCGATCCAGCCTGCCGGCCGCTACGTGGACGGCACCTTCGGCCGGGGCGGGCACAGTCGGGCCATCCTCTCGAGGCTGGGCCCTCGGGGTGGACTCCTGGCGATGGACCGCGACCCGGCCGCTCACGAGGCCGCCCGGCAATTGTCGGCCGATCCCCGATTCACGTTCACAAGGGAGCGCTTTTCGCACATGGTTGAGGCGGTCCGGCTACACTGGCCCGAAGACGGGGTCGACGGGGTGCTGCTGGACCTCGGGGTCTCCTCGCCGCAGCTGGACGAGCCGTCGCGCGGCTTCAGTTTTCAGCAGGACGGCCCGCTGGACATGCGCATGGACCCGGACGCCGGTGTCCCGGTCTGCGAGTGGCTCAACCGGGCCGACCAGAAGGCGCTTGCCGACACCATCTACACGCTGGGCGAGGAACGCTATTCCCGCCGCATCGCCCGCGCGATCGTCGATGCCCGGCGCAGCGCCCCGATCACCCGCACCGCCCAGCTCGCGGATCTGGTAGGCCGCGCGGTGCCGCGCAGGGAACCCGGCCGGCATCCGGCGACCCGCACCTTCCAGGCGCTGCGCATCCTGGCAAACGATGAGCTGGGCGAGCTGCGGGCCTGGCTGCAGACCATTCCGGCGGTGCTCAGGCCGGGCGCGCGGCTGGTGGTGATCAGTTTTCACTCGCTCGAGGACCGCCTCGTCAAGCGCGCGTTCCAGGGACGCACGGATGTCGCTGGGCCGCGCCTGCCGCGCGGTCTTCCGGTCGAGCCCGGGGTCGTGAAGCCCCCGCTCCGGGCCGTGGGCAAGCCGGTGCGTCCCGGCCCGCAGGAATGCGCGCGCAATCCGCGTGCACGCTCTGCGGTGATGCGGGTCGCGGAGAGGAACCCGTGAGCCGGGTGCTGATCCTCCAGATCCTGCTTGCGGCGCTGGTCTTCGCGTCGGCGATCGGCGTGGTCGTCGCGCGTCACGAGGCACGCCAGGCCTTCATCGAGCACCAGGCGCAGCTGCAGCAGCGCGATGCGCTGAACCTAGAGTGGACACAGCTGCAGCTCGAGCAGGCCACCTGGGCGACACAGGCGAGGATCGAGACCGGAGCACGGGAACGCCTGAACATGATCCGCCCCGGACCGGACCGGATCATCTACGTCGAGGGTGGTTCATGGGGGCGCTGAGACGCGAGGTCAGCCACTGGCGCCTGAAGGTGCTCGCGGCCGGTCTGCTCGTCTTCACCGCGCTGCTGGTGCTCCGAGCAATGGACCTCCAGGTGCTGAAGCAGGAGTTCCTGCAGGGGCAGGGCGAGGCACGGCAGGTCCGCACCGTCCAGGAACCGGCGCACCGGGGGATGATCACCGACCGCAACGGCGAGCCCCTTGCGATCTCCGGCCCGGTGGAGACCGTCTGGGCGCATCCGGGCGAGCTGCTGGCCGCGGCCGAACGGCTGCCCGAGCTGGCGCGCGTGCTGGAGCTCGAGCCGGCCATGCTTCGGGCCCGTATCGAGACGCGCGCCGATCGCGAATTCGTGTACCTCAGGCGTCATCTGCCGCCGGAGCAGGCGCAGCAGGTGTCCGCGCTCGGTGTGCCGGGCGTCGCGCTGATGCGCGAATTCCGCCGCTACTATCCCCACGGCGAGGCCACCGCGCACATCATCGGCTTCACTGACATCGACGAGCGCGGCCAGGAGGGCATGGAGCTCGCGTTCGACGGCTGGCTCTCCGGAAGGCCCGGCGCCAAGCGCGTGCTGCGCGACCGTCACGGTCAGAGCATCCGTGACGTGGCCGCGATCCGCTCCGCCGAGGACGGGCACGATCTGCGCCTCACCATCGACCAGCGCCTGCAGTATCTCGCCTACCGCGAGCTGAAGGCCGCGGTGCAGGCGCACCAGGCCCGCGGAGGCTCCGCGGTGCTGGTGGACGCCCTCAGCGGCGACATCCTCGCCCTGGTGAACCAGCCCGGCTTCAATCCGAACAACCGGGTCCGGCTGGATCTGTCACTGACGCGGAACCGCGCGGTCACCGACACGCTGGAGCCGGGCTCCGTGATCAAGCCGTTCACCGTGGCCTCAGCGCTGGAGACGGGCACCGTGAGCGCGGACGTGGAACTCGATACCGCTCCGGGCACGATGCGGGTCGGTCGGCACACGGTGCGCGACATCCGGGACTTCGGACGCATCGACCTGACCACGCTGATCTCCCGCTCTTCGAACGTCGGTTCCACGCAGCTCGCGCTGGAGACACCCCCCGAAGATTTCTGGCGCATGCTGGACCGGGCCGGATTCGGGCGCCACCTGGAGACCGGGCTGCCCGGCGAGACCAGAGGGCTGCTGCGGGACTTCCCGACCTGGCGCCGCGTCGAGCAGGCCACGCTCGGTTATGGCTACGGGCTGTCGGTGACGCCGCTGCATCTCGCCGCCGCCTATACCGTCTTCGCCAATGACGGACAGCGGATACCGCTGCGGCTGGTGGAAACGGCCGGTGATGAACGCCGGCCCGAAGACGTGATGAGCCGTGGCACCGCACGGCAGATCCTGGCGATGATGGAGCATGTGACCGGCGCCGAGGGTACCGCGCGCCAGGCGGCGATCGCCGGCTATCGGGTCGCCGGCAAGACCGGAACCACCCGCAAGGCCATCGCCGGCGGGTATGCCTCGGACCGCTACTACTCCACCTTCGTCGGCGTTGCCCCGGTGTCCAGTCCGCGTTTCGTGATGGTGGTGGTGATCGACGAACCCGACGACGGCGTGTACTACGGCGGCGCGGTTGCGGCACCGGTCTTCTCGACCGTGGTGGAGAGCGCCCTGCGACTGTTCAACGTGCCGCCGGACCGGCTCGAGGCACCGGAGCTGCGCATGGCGCAGGAGCAGGGAGGGCCGCGATCATGACCGGCGCGGCATTGCCACTCTCGTCCCTGCTGCCGGAAGGGCGGGCCTTGCCGGAGATCCGGGTGCGGGGTCTGTCGATGAGCAGCGCGGACCTGGCGCCGGGTTGGGCCTTCGTCGCGTTGAGGGGCACGCGGGCCCACGGTCTGGACTTTGCCGCCGACGCGCTGGCGCGGGGTGCGGTCGCGGTGCTCTGGGACGAGCGGGCGGATCCGGGATTCGAGGATCCGCGATTCGTGCGCGTATCCGGCCTGCGCGGGCGACTGCCCGACCTGGCGCGCCGCCTCTTCGGCGCCTGGCCCGCGCACAGGCCGCTGATCGCGATCACGGGTACCGACGGAAAGACCTCCGTCAGCCACCAGGTCAGCAGTGCACTCACCGGACTGGGCGTCCGCTGCGCGGTGATCGGAACCCTGGGTGTCGGCTCCCCGGAGACGCTGACTCCCACCGGCCACACGACGCCCGATGTGCTGCGGCTCCACCGGTATCTCGGGGAACTGGCCCGCGACGGATATGACGCGGTGGCACTGGAGGCCTCGTCCCATGCACTGGTCCAGGGACGTCTCGAGGGTCTGCGCCCGACGGTTGCGGTGCTGACCCATCTCGGACGCGATCACCTGGACTACCACGGATCGATGGCGGCCTACGGCGAGGCCAAGTCCCGGCTGTTCCGGATGCCCGGGGTCCGGGCGGCGGTGCTCAATGCCGACGACGCCCTCGGCCGCCGCCTGTTCGAGGAGATCGGCCGGGGACCGCAACGGATCGCCGACTGCTGGACCTACGGCGGCGGGCCGGCGCCTGGCGCGGCCGATCGTCACATCCGCGCGGACCACGTCCAGGCCAGCGGCGACGGGCTCGCCTTCGACGTGACGATCGGATCCCTGCACGGGCGGGTACGGGCGCCGCTGCTCGGGACCTTTCAGGTGGCCAACCTGCTCGCCACCCTGGGCACCCTGATGGCCCTGGGACATCCGCCGGAGCCCGCCATGCGCGCGCTCGAACGCGTGCGGGGAGTGCCGGGCCGGATGGAGCGGTTCACGGTGCCGGGCGGTCCGGCCCTGGTCGTGGACTACGCACATACCGCGCGAGCGCTGGAGTCGGCGCTGCTGGCGCTGCGGCCGCATGCCGAGGGACGCCTCCGGGTGGTCTTCGGGTGTGGTGGCAACCGCGATCCCGGCAAGCGTCCGATGATGGGCGAGGTGGCCAGCCGGCTGGCCGACGAGGTGATCGTGACCGATGACAACCCGCGCGACGAGGAGCCCGGAGCGATCCGCCGCGAGGTCCTGCGCGGCTGTTCCAAAACGGCGTTGGTGCGCGACATCGGATCCCGGGCCACGGCCATCGAGACCGCCGTGGCCGAGTCCGGTGCAGGCGACGTCGTGCTGATCGCCGGCAAGGGACACGAGACGACCCAGAACTTGGCCGGAACGGAGTTCCCGTTCAGTGACCGCGAGCTGGCGCAGCGGCTGGCGTCGAGGAGTGCCGGCCCATGATCGAGCTTCTCACTGGCGAGGTGGCCCGCTTGGTCGGGGGTGAGCTCCATGGACCCGATGACGTCCGGATCCTGGGCGTCAGCCGCGATTCCCGTGAGCAGAGGCCACAGGCCCTGTTCGTCGCACTGCGCGGCCAGCGCTTCGATGGCCATGACTTCATCGGGCCGCAGCTCGCGGCGGCGGCGCTGATGGTCGAGCGCAGGGTGGACGACCCGCGACCCTGGATCCTGGTGGACGACACCCTGGCCGCGCTGGCCCATCTGGCCAGCGCCTGGCGCGCTCGCTGCCCTGCCCGGGTCCTGGCGCTGACCGGGTCCAACGGCAAGACGACGACGAAGGAGATGCTCCGTGCGGTTCTGTCCCGGGTCGGCCGGGTTCACGCGACCCGGGGCAACCTGAACAATCACATCGGCGTGCCACTGACCCTGCTCGAACTGCCCGCGGACGCCGATTTCGCTGTGATCGAGATGGGGGCCAATCACGGCGGCGAGATCGCCCAACTGACGCAGTGGACGCAACCGGACGTGGCATTGATCACCAATGCCGGCCGCGCCCACCTCGACGGGTTTGGCAGCCTCGACGGCGTGGCGCGGGCGAAGGGCGAGATCTACCAGGGGCTGTCCGCGGGTAGCGGCACGGCCGTGGTCAACCTCGACGATCGCTTCGCGGACTACTGGCTGTCGCTGAACCGCGATCGCCGGTGCACCGGCTTTTCGCTGCAGGGGCTCGGGGATGTCCGGGGGGTATGGCAGCATCCGGATCGGCTCGAACTGGATCTGCACGGGGCACGGCGCCAGCTGACCCTGGCCGCACCCGGCCGTCACATCGCCCAGAACGCGCTCGCGGCGGCGGCAGCGGCCACTGCCGTGGGCTGCGGAATCGAGGACATCGCGCGCGGACTGGAGGACTGGCGTCCGGTCGCGGGGCGCATGCGCGTGTTCCGCGAGGCCTCCGGGGCCCGAATCTGGGACGACACCTACAACGCGAACCCCGAGAGCCTCGTGGCCGCCCTCCAGGTGCTCGCCGCGGACTCGGGGGAGACGGTGCTGGTCCTCGGCGACATGAGCGAACTGGGTCACGGCGCCCGGGAGATGCATGCGGAGATGGGCCGCAAGGCCCGGGAACTGGGGGTGCACCGGCTGCTCGCGCTGGGAAGCCTGACGCCGGCGGCGGTGGAGGCCTTCGGCCCGGGAGCGGAGTGGTTCCCGAGTCACGCGGCTCTCGCAAGCTCGCTGCGCGCGTCGCTGCAACCCGGGATGGCCGTCCTGATCAAGGGTTCGCGCAGTCAGCGCATGGAGGCCGTTCTCGCCGCTCTCGAGCTGGAGGCCGCGCAGGCAGACGGAGGGGTGGCCCATGCTGCTGGCGCTCGCTGACTGGCTCACCCAGTACTACCGCGGATTCACCGTGTTCCAGTACCTGACCCTGCGCGCCATCCTCGGCGTGGTGACGGCCCTGGTCATCGCGCTGCTGGTTGGTCCGGCGATGATCCGGCGTCTGACGATCCAGAAGATCGGGCAGCAGATTCGCAGCGACGGCCCGGAGTCCCACCTGTCCAAGGCCGGCACGCCGACGATGGGCGGGGCGTTGATCCTGGTCGCGGTGGCCGTCGCCACGATTCTGTGGAGCGACCTGAGCAACCGCTTCGTGTGGATCGTGCTGCTCACGACCCTTGCCTTTGGTGCGCTTGGCGCCTGGGACGACTACCTGAAGCTGCGCTACGGCAACAGCCAGGGGCTGAGCGCGCGCGTGAAGCTCATCTGGCAGACGGTGTTCGCGCTCGGGGCCGCGCTGGTGATCGTCGCCACCGCACAGTCGCCGGTCGAGACCACCTTCTTCGTTCCGGTATTCAAGGACGTACAGATCCATCTCGCCTGGTGGCTCTTCGTTCCGCTGGTATGGCTCGTGGTCGTGGGGTCGTCGAACGCGGTGAACCTGACCGACGGGCTCGACGGGCTCGCGATCATGCCCGCGGTGCTGGTGGCTGGCGCGCTCGGCGTCTTCGCCTATGCGGCCGGGCACGCGGTGTTCGCCGAATACCTCGGCATCCCGGCGGTGCCCGGCGTCGGCGAACTGGTGGTCTTCACCGGGGCGCTGGTGGGCGCGGGGCTCGGGTTTCTCTGGTTCAACGCCTATCCCGCACAGGTCTTCATGGGGGATGTCGGCGCGCTCGCCATCGGTGCCGCGCTGGGGATGCTCGCGATCCTGAGCCGCCAGGAGGTGGTGCTGCTGATCATGGGTGGCATCTTCGTGATCGAGACCGTCTCGGTGATGCTGCAGGTGGCCTCCTACAAACTCACCGGGCGCCGCATGTTCCGCATGGCGCCCATTCACCATCACTTCGAACTCCAGGGCTGGCCGGAACCGCGGGTGATCGTGCGGTTCTGGATCCTGACGGTGGTGTTCGTGCTGATCGGGCTGGCCACCCTGAAGATCCGATGAGCGACACGGCCACCATCACGCAACCGGATACCCTGGTCGTCGGGCTGGGCGCCACCGGTCTCTCGGTCGCCCGCCACCTGGCGGGCCGGGGCGAGACCTTCGCGATCACCGACACCCGTGACGCGCCGGCGGGACTCGCGCGACTCGCGGAGATTCCGGGCCCGGAGACCCGCTGGGCCGGACCCCTCGCGGCACTGGATCCCGGGCTTTGGAGGCGCATCGTGATCTCGCCCGGGGTGCCGTTGACACTGCCGGCGCTGGAGCGCGCCGCAGCTGCAGGCACCGAGATCGTGGGGGACATCGAACTCTTCGCCCGTTGCGTCCGGCAGCCGGTGCTCGGCATCACCGGTTCCAACGGCAAGAGCACCGTCACCGCGCTGTCGGGTGCATTGCTCGAGGCGCAGGGCCGCCGCGTGGCCGTGGGTGGCAATTTCGGCACGCCCGCACTCGACCTGCTTGACGCGGATGCGGAGCTTTACGTGCTGGAGCTCTCCAGCTTCCAGCTCGAGACCACGCACAGCCTGGCCCCCGCCAGCGCGGCGATCCTCAACATCTCCGCCGATCACCTCGACCGCTATGCGGACCTGGACGCCTATGCCGCGGCCAAGGCGCGGATCCTGAAGGGCGCGCAGCGCATCGTGCTGAACCGGCAGGACCCTGTGGTCGCCGGTCTCGCGGCCGGACGCGGCGCGGTGACCTTCGGCCTCGACGAGCCGGCGGCTCCGGAGGACTTCGGCACCCTCGAGCGAGGGGGACGGACGTGGCTCGCTCGCGGCGCGACGCCCCTGTTCCCGACCGCCGATCTGTCCGTGCAGGGTCGTCACAACTGGCTCAACGCCCTCGCGGCGCTGGCGCTCTGCTGGCCGTGGCTGGAGGACCCGGCGCGATGGCAGACCGCCCTGGCGAACTTCGCCGGGCTGCCGTACCGCTCCCGGCCGGTCGCGCGGCATCGGGACGTGGACTATGTCGACGATTCCAAGGGTACCAACGTGGGCGCCACCCTGGCCGCCATCCGCGGCTTGGCCGGTCCGCTGATCCTGATCGCGGGCGGTCAGGGCAAGGGGCAGGACTTCACGCCGCTGGCGGATGCGCTGGTCGGCAAGGCGCGGGGGGTGTTGCTGCTCGGCGCCGACGCCCCGGCGATCGCCCAGGCCCTGAACGGCTCGGTGCCGGTGCGGATGGTCGACAGCATGGAGGCGGCGGTGGCGGGAGCCGCCGAGTGGGCGGAGCCGGGAGACACCGTGCTGCTGTCTCCCGCCTGCGCCAGCCTGGACATGTTCGCTGACTACGCGGAGCGCGGCGACCGTTTCGCCGCCGCGGTACGGGGGCTCGGCACATGATCCGGGGTCTGTCGATACCGCATCTCACCGCGCCGCGCGTGGCGGCGGGCATCGATGCGCCGCTGCTGCTCGCGGTGTTCGCATTGCTGGCCCTGGGGCTGGTGATGGTGGCCTCCTCGTCGATGGAACTCGCCGGGCGGGACTTCGGCAACCCCTATCACTTCCTGCACCGGCAGCTGCTGTTCGCGGTGCTGGGCAGCGGCGCCGCGCTGTTCTTCCTCGCCGTGCCCCTGGACCGCTGGGAGCGCGCCGGTCCGCTCCTGCTGCTGCTGATCATGCTGCTGCTGATCGCGGTGCTGCTGCCCGGGGTCGGACGCACGGTGAACGGAGCCACGCGCTGGATACCGCTCGGCGTCTTCAATCTCCAGGTCTCCGAGCCGGTGAAGCTGATGGTGGTGCTGTATCTCTCCGGCTACATCGTGCGCCACTACTCCAATCTTCGGCTGCACTTCGTCGGCTTCGTGCGCCCGCTGATCGTGCTGGGTCTCGGCACGGTGCTGCTGCTGCTGCAGCCCGACTTCGGCGGTGCCGCGATCATGCTGGCCATCGGGATGGGGATGCTGTTCCTTGCCGGCGCAAAGCTCTGGCAGTTCCTGGCCCTCGGTGCCACCATCTTCGGGGCGATGGCGGTAATCGCGCTCGCGACACCCTACCGGGTCGCCCGCCTGACCGCCTTCCTCGATCCCTGGGAGGACCCCTTTGCATCGGGATTCCAGCTGACCCAGTCCCTGATCGCGATCGGGTCCGGATCCTGGCTGGGCGCCGGCCTGGGGGGTAGCGTGCAGAAGCTCTTCTACCTGCCCGAGGCTCACAACGACTTCCTGTTCGCGGTCTTTGCCGAGGAATTCGGCTTCGTGGGCGTGCTGGCCCTGATCGCGCTGTTTCTGCTGCTGGTCTGGCGCGCCTTCCGGATCGGTCTGCTCGCGGAACGGGGAGGGCACGCCTTCGGCTCCCACGTGGCCTTCGGCATCGGCATCTGGATCGGCCTGCAGGCGGCCGTGAATCTTGCCGTGAACATGGGTCTGCTGCCCACCAAGGGACTGACCCTCCCGTTACTGAGCTACGGAGGCAGTTCACTGATCGTGACCCTTGCGGCCATCGGTCTGCTGCTGCGGGTGAACTGGGAGGCCCAGGTGCCGGTGCCCCGGGTCCGGAGGGGCGGGCGATGACCGCGGCGAAACCCCACGTGCTGGTGATGGCGGGCGGGACCGGCGGCCACGTGTTTCCGGGACTCGCGGTGGCCACGGTGCTGCGCGGGGACGGCTGCCGGGTCTCCTGGCTGGGGAGCGCGCGGGGGATGGAGACGAGGCTGGTACCGGAGGCAGGCCTCGAGCTCTTCACCCTGCCCGTCACCGGGCTGCGCGGGAAGGACCTGGTCAGCCGGCTGCTCGCTCCGTGGCGTCTGGGCATCTCGCTGTGGTCCGCGCTGGCACTGATGCTGAGACTGCGCCCGGACGTGGTCGTCGGCTTCGGCGGTTTCGCCTCCGGACCGGGCGGACTGATGGCGTCGGCCCTTGGTAGGCCGCTGCTGCTGCACGAACAGAACGCGGTGGCCGGGCTCACCAATCGCTGGCTGGCGCGGATCGCCGATCAGGTCTTTGCCGCGTTCCCGGACAGCTTTCCGGAATCGGTGGGTTGCCGGACGATCGGCAACCCGATCCGGCGCGATATCGCGGCGATTCCCGCGCCCGGGAGCCGCTGGAGCGGACGGAAGGGACCCCTGCGCCTGCTGGTGCTCGGCGGCAGCCTGGGGGCGCGGAAACTGAACGAGGTGGTCCCGGCCGCATTGGCAACCCTCGCGCCCGACGCGCGCCCGCAGGTGAGGCACCAGGCGGGAGAACGCACGCTGGACACGGCGCGGGAGGCCTACCGTGCCGCCGGCGTGGATGCCGAGATCACCGCATTCATCGCGGACATGGCGGCGGCCTACGCCTGGGCCGATCTGGTGGTCTGCCGGGCCGGCGCGCTGACGGTGTCCGAGGTCGCGGCCGTCGGGCTGGCGGCCGTGTTCGTGCCCTACCCGCACGCGGTCGATGATCACCAGACCGCGAACGCCCGCTTCCTGGTGAGCGCCGGCGCGGCCTGGTCCATCCCGGACCCGGAACTCTCCGCCGGGCGCCTCGGGGGGCTGCTGGCCAGCCTCGATCGCCCGACGCTCCTGGAGCGTGCGGAGCGGGCCCGTGCCGAGGCAAGGACGCACGCGGCCGAAAAGCTTGCAGAGGCCTGCATCGCGGCGGCCCCGGAACGGTCGCGGAGGAAGACCCGATGACCGGCCCGCACGCCTCCCGCCAGGCCATGCGCAGGATCCGCAGGATCCACTGCGTGGGCATCGGGGGCTCCGGAATGGGGGGCATCGCCGAAGTGCTGCACCAGCTGGGCTACCAGGTCTCCGGCTCGGACCTGCAGGATTCCGCCGTCACCCGGCGTCTCGGGAGCCTGGGGATCCCGGTGCGGCCGAGCCACGCGGCCGAGCATGTCGCGGATGCGGACGTGCTGGTCGTGTCCAGTGCGATCGACCCGGCCAATCCCGAGGTCGCGGCCGCGCGGGCGCGTGGCATTCCGATCGTGCGTCGCGCCGAGATGCTGGCCGAGCTGATGCGCTTCCGCTTCGGTATTGCGGTGGCCGGCACGCACGGCAAGACGACCACCACCAGCCTGGTCGCCAGCATCCTCGGAGAGGGCGGTCTCGACCCCACCTTCGTGATCGGGGGACGTCTGAACAGCACCGCCAGCCACTCCAGCCTCGGTCAGAGCGAGTACCTGGTCGCGGAGGCGGACGAGAGCGACGCGTCGTTCCTGCACCTGCAACCGATGATCAGCGTGGTCACCAACATCGACGCCGACCACCTGGGCACCTACGAGGGCGATTTCGCGCGCCTGCGCGACACCTTCCTGGAGTTCCTGCATCACCTGCCGTTCTACGGGCTGGCGGTGCTCTGCATCGACGACCCGGAGGTACGCCGTCTGCTGAGCCGCCTCGAGCGGCCGCGCATCACCTACGGCTTCGATCCGGCCGCCGACGTGCGCGGGGCGAACCTGAGGCAGGCGGGGGTGCGCACGCACTTCGATCTCCACCTGCCGGACCGGGATCCTGTTCCGGTGACCCTGAACCTGCCGGGTCGGCACAACGTCCTGAACGCACTCGCCGCCTCGGCGGTAGCGCACGAACTCGAGGTCCCGACCGACGCGCTGCAGCGCGCGCTGGAGGGTTTTCAGGGCATCGGCCGGCGGTTCCAGGTGCAGGAGTGCCCGATCGCGGGCGGCTCGGTGATGCTGGTGGACGACTACGGACATCACCCGCGCGAGATCGCGGCAACCCTTGAGGCGGTGCGCGCCGCCTGGCCCGGGCGCCGCGTCCTGCTGGTCTTCCAGCCGCACCGCTTCACCCGAACGCGCGACCTCTTCGAGGATTTCGCCGAAGTGCTGTCGGCTCCGGATGGGCTCGTGCTCCTCGACGTCTACCGGGCCGGGGAGACCCCGATACCCAGTGCCGACGGGCGCAGCCTGGCCCGGGCGATCCGCCTGCGCGGCCGGGTCGAGCCGGTGTTCGTGGAGTCGGTGCACGCGGTTCCCGGTGTGGTGGCCGGTCTGGTGGCCCCCGGCGATGTGGTGATCACCCAGGGCGCCGGGGACATCGGACAGCTCGCGGCGCGGCTTCCGGCCCTGTTGACGGAGGGGCGCCGATGATCGGTCATCCCGCCAATCTCCGCGTGCGCGGAAGACTGGAGCGCGACGTGCCGCTGGCCGGGATGACCTCGTGGCGGGTCGGCGGCCATGCGCAGTGGCTGTTCGAGCCCGAGGACGTGGACGATCTCGCCCATTTTCTCGCGTGCGTGCCGGAGACCTTTCCGCGCATGCTGCTGGGTCTGGGCAGCAATGTCCTGGTCCGCGACGGGGGCATCGACGGCGTGGTGATCCACCTCTCCGGGACCCTGAACCAGCGCCTGCGCCCGGATCCCGAGCGGGTGGAACTCGGTGCCGGGCTGGCCTGCGCCCAGGCGGCGCGGTTCTGCGCCGCCGAGGGCCTGACGGGGGCCGAGTTCCTCGCCGGCATACCGGGCACGATCGGCGGCGCACTGGCGATGAATGCCGGCGCATGGGGCGGCGAGATCTGGCCCCTGGTCGAGTGGGTGGAGACCATGGACCACCAGGGCCTGCGCCTGGTCCGCACCCCCGCGGACTTCCGGATCGCCTACCGCAGTGTCACCGGTTCCGGGGCGGAGTTCTTTCTGCGCACCGTGCTGCGCCTGCAGCAGGGCGATCCGTCGGCCGCGCGCGCGCGCATCCAGGAACTGCTGCGTGAACGCTCGGAGAAGCAGCCTCTGGGCCTGCCCTCCGGCGGTTCGGTCTTCAGAAACCCCGAAGGGCGCCACGCGGCGGTGCTGATCGAGCAGGCGGGCCTGAAGGGCCTGCGCCGCGGCGGCGCCGAGGTGTCGCGCAAGCATGCGAACTTCATCACGCACGACGGGACCGCCTGCGCGGCCGACATCGAATGGCTGATCGAGGAGGTCCAGCGGCGGGTCGAGGCCCGTTCCGGGATCCGCCTGATCCCGGAGGTTCGGGTAATCGGTCGCAAGGAGAGCCAGCAATGACGAAGAGAGCGGAACGATCGCGCCGCTACGGGCGGGTGGCCGTGTTGATGGGCGGCTGGTCCGGGGAGCGGGAGATCTCGCTGCTGAGCGGGGATGCGGTGCTGCGCTCGCTGCTCCGCAGCGGCGTGGACGCGGTGCCGATCGACCTGACGACGGAGCGGGCGCGCAACCTGGACCTGCTGGGCTTCGATCGGGCCTTCGTCGTCCTCCATGGCGAGGGAGGGGAGGACGGAACGCTTCAGGGCTGCCTGGACATCGCGGGTGTGCCATACACCGGCTCGGGCGTGCTGGGCTCGGCGCTGGGAATGGACAAGCTGGCCTGCAAGCGCTTGTGGGCCGGCAGCAACCTGCCCAGTGCGCCCTATCGGCTGCTGTCCAGGGATTTCGATCCGGAGGCCGTCGCCGATGCGCTGGGGCTGCCGATGATCGTGAAGCCATCCCGGGGCGGATCCAGCCAGGGCCTGACCCGCGTCGAGAGCGTCGCCGCACTGCAGCCCGCCTACGAGGAGGCCTGCCGGCAGCCGGGTGCGGTCTTCGCGGAGGAGTGGATCATCGGCCGCGAGTTCACGGTCGCCATTCTCGACAACCAGCCATTGCCGGTGATCCAGATCGAGACGCCCGGCCGCTTCTACGACTATCACGCGAAATACGAGGCGGACACCACGCGCTACCTGTGCCCGCCGCCGCTCGATTCCGCTGCCCTGATCGAACTCCAGACCCTGGCCCTGAGCGCCTTTGCCGCCATCGACGGCTACGGTTGGGGACGGGTGGACCTGCTCCAGGATGCCCATGGCGAGAACTACCTGATCGAGGTCAATACCGTGCCGGGCATGACCGCGCACAGCCTGGTGCCGAAGGCCGCGGCGCAGGCGGGAATCGGCTTCGATGAACTCTGCCTGCGCATCCTCGACACCAGTTTCCGACCCTCGGAGAGGGATACCGATGGCGACGCGTAATCGCAGGCGCGAGCAGCGCGCACCCCTGCTGCAGAAGGCCCGGCCGGTACTGGGAGCGGGTGTTCGCGTTGCCGCCGGGATGGCGCTGGCCGGCGCGGTGGTGCTGACCGTGGGCCTGGTCGCGCGCATGGACCTCGACACCCTGCTGCGTATCGAGCGGGTGGAGTTCACCGAAGAGCTCCGGCAGGTGCGGCCGGAAGAGGTCGAGTCGGTGCTGGCCGGTCATCGGCGCGGTTTCTTCGTGATCAGCCTCGATCGCGTGCGCGAGGAACTGGAGGCGATGCCCTGGGTCGAGTCGGTCCGGCTGCGCAGGCGCTGGCCGGACACCATCGAGGTCGCGATCACCGAGCCGGTGCCGGTCGCGCGTTGGGGCGAGGACCATCTTCTGGACCGCCAGGGCGGGGTCTTCGGCCCCGTGGACCTCGCGGACTGGGACTTCCTGCCCGCGCTGGAGGGCGCCGCGGGCCGCCATCTCGAGCTGATGCAGCGGTACCTGGAGGTGTCCGCACGGCTCGCCGACATCGGTCTGGCCGTCTCCGGTGTCAGGGAGAGCGCCCGCAGGGCCTGGACGATACGGCTGGAGAACGGCGGAGAGATCCTGATGGGACGCGACAGCGACCTGTCCCGGCTGGAACAGCTGGTGCCGCTGATGCCGGTGCTGCGCGAGCGGTCCCCGAAGCCCCTGGCGCGCGTGGACCTGCGCTATGCACGGGGCGCCGCGGTGGCCTGGCAGACGGCCTCCGCCGGCGAAGACCCGGAGGCAACGACGCGATGAAACGGAACACGGGACGCAACGTGATGGCGAAGAAGGCGGTGGAGCAGGGCCTGATCGTGGGCCTGGACATCGGTACGTCGAAGATCGAGGCCATCGTCGGCGAGGTCAACGAGGACGGCGTGATCGAGATCATCGGGATCGGGTCCTCGCCGTCGCACGGGCTGAAGAAGGGGGTCGTGGTCAATATCGAGTCCACCGTCCAGTCCATCCAGCGCGCGGTCGAGGAGGCCGAGCTTATGGCCGGCTGCGAGATCCACTCGGTGTACACCGGCATCGCCGGCAGCCACATCAAGAGCTACAACTCCACCGGCGTGGTCGCGATCCGCGTGCAGGAGGTCAGCATCAGCGACGTCGAGCGCGTGATCGACGCCGCCCGCGCCATCGCCATCCCGGCAGACCAGAAGATCCTGCACGTGCTGCCGCAGGAATACATCATCGACGGCCAGGAGGGCATCCGCGACCCGATCGGCATGTCGGGCGTGCGCCTCGAGGCCCGGGTGCACCTGGTCACCGGGGCGGTCTCCGCCGCCCAGAACATCGTGAAGTGCGTCGAGCGCTGCGGTCTGCGCGTGGACGACATCATCCTCGAGCAGCTCGCCTCCAGCTACTCGGTGCTCACCGAGGACGAAAAGGACCTCGGCATCTGCCTGGTCGACATCGGCGGGGGGACGACCGACATCGCGGTCTTCGCGAACGGCGCGATCGCCCACAGCGCGGTGATACCGATCGCCGGCGATCAGGTGACCAACGACATCGCCGTCGCGCTGCGCACCCCGACGCAGTACGCGGAGGAGATCAAGATCAAGTACGCCTGCGCGCTGCGGCAGCTGGCCGACCCCGGAGAGACCATCGAGGTGCCCGGGGTCGGCGACCGGCCCGCGCGGCGGCTGTCCCGGCAGACCCTCGCGTCGGTCGTGGAGCCACGGTACGAGGAGCTGCTGCAGCTGGTACAGGCCGAGCTGCGGCGTTCGGGATCGGAGGAACTGATCGCCGCCGGCGTGGTGCTGACCGGCGGTTCCTCGCGCATGGAGGGCGTGGTCGATCTCGCCGAGGAGGTCTTCCACATGCCGGTGCGGCTCGGCATGCCGCACAGCGTCAGCGGACTGATCGACGTGGTGCGCAACCCCATCCATTCCACCGGCGTCGGGCTGCTGCTGTATGCCCAGCAGGCGCGGGCGGAACAGGAGGCGCGTCCGGTGGACACCGGTTTCCAGGGTGTCTGGCGACGCATGAAGAACTGGTTTTCGGGGCATTTCTGACCCCTGAAGGGGTGTCGGCGGCCCGCTCGCCGGCGGCACCAAGGTGACTTTACATCGACCCAACCCAGGAGGGCACAACCATGACATTCGAACTGATGGATACCTTTACCCAGAGCGCGACAATCAAGGTGATCGGCGTGGGCGGTGGCGGCGGCAACGCCGTGCAGCACATGGTCTATTCGCAGCTGGAGGGCGTGGACTTCATCTGCGCCAACACCGACGCCCAGGCCCTGAAGAGCCTCGGCGCGAAGACGCTGCTGCAGCTTGGCGGCGACATCACCAAGGGTCTGGGTGCCGGTGCCGACCCGGCGGTGGGCCGCGAGGCGGCGCTGGAGGATCGCGAGCGCATCCAGGAACTGCTGCAGGGGGCCGACATGGTCTTCATTACCTCCGGCATGGGCGGCGGCACCGGCACCGGTGCGGCCCCGGTGGTCGCGCAGCTCGCCAAGGAGATGGGGATCCTGACCGTCGCCGTCGTCACCAAGCCGTTCCCGTTCGAGGGCAAGAAGCGCATGCAGGTGGCGATGTCCGGCATCAAGGCGCTGACCGAGCAGGTCGATTCGCTGATCACCATCCCGAACGAGAAGCTGCTGACGGTACTGGGCAAGAACACCAGTCTGCTCGATGCCTTCAAGGCAGCCAACGACGTGCTCTTCGGTGCCGTGCAGGGGATCGCCGAACTGATCACTCGCCCGGGCCTGATCAACGTCGACTTTGCCGACGTGCGTAACGTGATGCGCGAGATGGGCATGGCGATGATGGGCACGGGTTCGGGCGCCGGCGAGGACCGGGCGCGGCAGGCGGCCGAGGCGGCGATCGCGAGCCCGCTGCTGGAGGACATCGACATCTCCGGGGCGCGCGGCATCCTGGTGAACGTGACCGGCGGCCTGGATGTCGGGATCGGCGAGTTCGAGGAGGTCGGCGAGGCGGTGAAGGCGCTGGCGTCCGAGGACGCAACGGTCGTGGTCGGCACGGTGATCGATCCCGAGATGACGGACGAACTGCGCGTGACCCTGGTCGCGACCGGACTCGGCAGTCCGGCCAAGCCGGCCGCTCCCGAGCGTCCGAGCGTCCGGGTCGTGGATGCCGCACCGCCGCGCCGCGTTGCCGGTTCCGATCTCGAGGGACTGGAGCGGCCGACCGCGCTGCGCCGTGGCGAGGGCAACGCCGCGGTCGACTACGCGGGACAGACCGGGATCGACGTGCTCGACATTCCGGCCTTTCTGCGCAAGCAGGCGGACTGAGGGGCAACTATGCAGGATGAGCGGAATCCTGCAATAATGCTGTCATTGTTGTGCGCAAGTCCGGGCCCGTGTTGACTTTCGGGCCCGGACCACGGCACCTCATCCCTGGAGTGAGCTTGCGTTGATCAGGCAGAGAACGCTCAAGAACAGTATTCGCGCCACGGGCGTCGGCCTGCACACCGGCGAGAAGGTCACACTGACGCTGCGGCCCGCTGCACCCAACACCGGTGTGGTCTTTCACCGTTCGGATCTCGATCCGGCGGTGTCGATCAATGCGGCCGCGGAGAATGTCGGTGACACCCGGTTGTCCACCACGCTGATCCGTGACGGGGTGCGCGTGTCCACCGTGGAACACCTGCTGTCCGCCGTGGCCGGCCTCGGCATCGACAACCTGCACGTGGATGTCAGTGCCTCCGAGGTCCCGATCATGGATGGCAGCGCCGGGCCGTTCGTGTTCCTGTTGCAATCGGCGGGGCTGGAAGAGCAGAACGCGGCGAAGAAATTCATCCGCATCAAGCGCACGGTGGAGATCCACGACGACGACAAGTGGGTGCGCTTCGATCCCTACGAGGGGTTCAGGGTCGGTTTCTGCATCGATTTCGAGCATCCGATGTTCACCAGCGGAAGCCAGCGCGCGGAGCTCGACTTCTCCTCCACGTCCTTTGTGCGGGAGGTCTCCCGGGCCCGGACCTTCGGCTTCATGCGGGATATCGAGGCCCTGCGCGCCAACCAGCTGGCGCTCGGGGGCAGCCTCGACAACGCGATCGTGCTGGACGATTTCAAGATCCTGAACGAGGACGGCCTGCGTTACGAGAACGAACTCGTGAAGCACAAGATCCTCGACGTGGTCGGCGACCTGTATCTGCTCGGACACAGCCTCATCGGCGCGTTCACCGGACACAAGTCGGGTCACGCGCTGAACAATCAGCTGATCCGAGAGCTGAAACAGGACCAGGAGGCCTGGGAACTGGTCACCTTCGAGGATGCCTCGCAGCCCCTGCCGATCTCCTTCGGCCAGCTGACCCAGACCCTGGGCGGCGCCTGACCACGATCGGTCGGGACGCGCCCGGCCGCGACCTGCGCGTCAACGACCGTCGGAGCCCCGACGGGCCAGGCGCCTCAGCGCATCGGCGAGTCGGCGATCGCTGATGCCGGAGGCCGCAGCCAGCAGCGCCCGGCTCGCCGAGGAGGGTATCGTCCGTTCCGTCTGCGCTGCCACGGCTCGGGTCGTTGCCGGACCGGGTGCCGAGATGACCACGCGAACCTGCTCGATTGCCTGATACCCGGCGGCGCTGAGCGTCTTGCGCATGTCCCGCTGCAGGAAGCGCAACTCGGTGGCGCAGGCCGGTTCGCGGCAGGCGATGACCAGGGTGCTTCCGTCCGTGGCGATGTCGATGCGGCGCTGCTCCAGGAGCGGACCGAGGATGCCCTCAAGGGCGCGGCGGATGCCGGCATCGGCGCGCGAGCGCATGCGCCACGCCGGATCGATGTAGGAGGCCAGCGGCCGCGGCGCCGATCGTTTCCCGTCCCCGTTCCGGTTCATCACGCCTCCGCCGGAGCCCGCACCGGTGCAGTATAACCGGCGGCGCCCGCCGAGGGTGTGCTGGCGGCCCGGGAAGTTCAGCGCGGTATGCGGTATCCTACCGGGCTTTCATCGCGTTGTTCTCCGCAGGGTCTCATGGTCACCAGTCTCGTACGCAAGTTGTTCGGCAGCCGCAACGATCGCGCGATCAAGCGCTACCTGCGGGTGGTGCGCATGATCAATGCCGTGGGCGAGGAGATCGATCGCCTCTCGGATTCGGAACTCGCCGGCAAGACGGCCGAACTGCGCAGCCGGCTGCAGGGCGGCGAGACTCTGGAAGGCCTGCTGCCCGAGGCCTTCGCGGTATGCCGGGCGATGAGCGAAAGGACGCTGGCGATGCGGCACTTCGACGTGCAGCTGATCGGCGGCATGGTGCTCAATGACGGGCGCATCGCGGAGATGCGGACCGGCGAGGGCAAGACGCTGGTCGCGACCCTGAACGGCTACCTGAACGCGCTCTCGGGCGATGGCGTGCACGTGGTCACGGTCAACGACTACCTTGCGCGTCGCGATGCGGTCTGGATGGGCCGGCTGTACCACGCGCTCGGCCTCTCGGTGGGCGTGATCAACAGCTCGGGCGGTCTGGGCGCGGACACCTCCTCCTATCTCTACGACCCGGACTATCACCCGGAGGGCGAGGGTTACCCGCGGCTGCGTCCGGCCACCCGGCGCGAGGCCTATGCGGCGGACATCACCTACGGCACCAACAACGAGTTCGGCTTCGACTACCTGCGCGACAACATGGCCTTCCGCGCCGAGGACCGGGTGCAGCGCGAGCTGAACTACGCGATCGTGGACGAGGTGGACTCGATCCTGATCGACGAGGCCCGCACGCCGCTGATCATCTCCGGCCCGAGCGGCGACAGTTCGGAGATGTACACGCGCATGAACACAATCGTGCCGCAGCTGACGCAGCAGGAGGACGAGGAGTCGCCGGGCGACTACTACGTCGACGAGAAGGCCAAGCAGGTCTTCCTGAGTGAAGAGGGGCAGGAACGCGTCGAGCAGCTGCTGCACGAGCACGAGCTCCTCGACGAGCACCAGACGCTCTACGATGCGGCCAGCATCCCGGTCCTGCATCACCTGAACGCGGCGCTGCGGGCCCACGCGCTGTTCAAGCGCGATGTCGCCTACCTGGTTCGGGACGGCAAGATCTTCATCATCGACGAGTTCACCGGCCGCATCATGCCCGGCCGACGCTGGTCCGAGGGTCTGCACCAGGCGATCGAGGCCAAGGAGGGCGTGCCGATCCAGCAGGAAAACCAGACCCTGGCATCGATCACCTTCCAGAACTACTTCCGTCTCTACGACAAGCTTGCGGGGATGACCGGTACCGCCGATACCGAGGCCTACGAGTTCCAGACCATCTATGACCTCGAGGTGGTGGTGATTCCGGGCAACCGGCCCCTGAACCGCAATGACATGCAGGATCTGGTCTACCTGACCCAGGACGAGAAATTCGACGCGATCAGCAAGGAGATCAGCTGGTGCGTGGAGCGCGAGCAGCCCGTGCTGGTGGGGACGGCCTCGGTGGAGGCCTCCGAACGCCTGGCCGGTGCGCTGAAGCGGACCGGCATCCGCTTCGAGGTCCTGAACGCGAAGCAGCACGAGCGCGAGGCCCACATCATCGCCCAGGCCGGTCGGCCCGGGGCGGTGACCATCGCGACGAACATGGCCGGCCGCGGCACCGACATCGTGCTGGGTGGTGGCCTGGACGCGGAACTGGAGGCCCTGGGCGAGAATCCGGACGACGCCGAGGTGGAGCGCGTGAAGGCCGAGTGGCAGCAGCGCCACGATGCGGTCGTCGCGGCCGGCGGACTGCACATCATCGGTTCCGAGCGCCACGAATCCCGCCGCATCGACAACCAGCTGCGCGGGCGGTCAGGGCGCCAGGGCGACCCGGGCTCCAGTCGGTTCTTCCTGTCGCTGGAAGACAACCTGATGCGCATCTTTGCCTCGGAGCGGGTCCGGGGCCTGATGCAGCGGCTGGGCATGGAACAGGGCGAGGCCATCGAGAATGCCTGGGTGAGCCGCGCGATCGAGAACGCCCAGCGCAAGGTCGAGGCCCACAACTTCGACATCCGCAAGCAGCTGCTCGAGTACGACGATGTCGCCAACGACCAGCGCCGGGTGATCTATGAGCAGCGTGCGGAACTGCTGACGGCCGAGGACATCTCGGACACCATCGACACGCTGCTGCTGGACGTGGTCAACGGGGCGATCAGCCGGTACATCCCGCCGGGCAGTGTCGAGGACGAATGGGATGTCCCGGGCCTCACCAGCTATCTGGCCTCCGAGTTCGGGCTCGAGCTGCCGGTGCAGGACTGGCTGGACAACGAGAAGGACCTCCACGAGGAACCGCTGCGCGACCGCATCGTGGACAAGGCGCGTGCGGTGATCGAGGAAAAGCGGTCCGCGATGGGCGACGACCTGATGAAGCGGCTGCAGCGTGACGTGATGCTGCAGGTCCTGGACAGCCAGTGGAAGGAGCATCTCGCGGCGATGGACTACCTGCGCCAGGGCATCGGCCTGCGCGGCTACGCGCAGCGCAACCCGAAGCAGGAATACAAGCGCGAGGCCTTCGCGATGTTCGAGGCCCTGCTCGAACGGATCAAGCACGACGTGATCAAGATGCTGCTGCGCCTGCAGCTGCGTTCCGAGAGTGCTGCGGAGGAGTTCGGCCGCCGCTTCGCGCGCGCGCCGGAGGGCATCCAGTTCAGGCACGAGGACCCGGGCAGCCCGCTGCGCGGCCGGGAGGAACGGGCGGAGGCCCCCGATTCGGCCCAGCCCTTCCGGCGCGAGGGGCCGAAGCTCGGCCGTAACGATCCCTGCTGGTGCGGTTCCGGCAAGAAATTCAAGCACTGCCACGGCCGCCTGAGCTGAGGCCGCACCGTGGCCGTCGCGCTGCAGGCTCCGGGCCACCTGGCCCCAGTGCGCGGAATCCGGCTCGCGGCGCGCGCCGCCGGTATCCGCTACCGGGACCGCGAGGACCTGGTGCTGATCGATGCGGGCCCGGACGCGGCGATCGCCGCACTGTTCACCCGTAACGCGTTCTGCGCCGCACCGGTGCATGTCGCCCGCGAGCACCTTGCCGCGGGCAGCCCGCGCTGGCTGCTGGTCAATGCCGGTAACGCCAACGCCGGGACCGGGACGGCGGGGCTTGCCGCGTCCCGCGCGACCTGTGCCGACCTCGGGCGCATCCTGGGCGTGCCGGCGCAGTCGGTGCTGCCATTTTCCACCGGTGTGATCGGCGAGCCGCTGCCGGTGGAGCGCATCGCCGCGGCGCTGCCCGCACTCGCCGAAGGGCTTGATGCCGACGGCTGGCTGGCCGCGGCCCGGGCGATCATGACCACCGACACGGTGCCCAAGGGTGCCAGCCGGACCATCGCGCTGAGCGGCGGCACGGTGACCCTGACCGGCATCGCCAAGGGTTCCGGCATGATCCATCCGGACATGGCGACGATGCTGGCCTTCATCGGCACCGATGCCGGACTCGACGCGGATCTGCTGCGGCAGCTGCTCACCGAGGCGGTGACGCACAGCTTCAACGCGATCACCGTCGACGGAGACACCTCCACCAACGACGCGGTGGCCTGCATCGCCAGCGGCGCCAGCGGCGTCACCGTGTCATCCGGCCCGGACCTCGAGCGCATCGCCGCGGCACTGAACGCGGTGTGTCTGGAGCTGGCCGAGGCCATCGTGCGCGACGGCGAAGGCGCGACCAAGTTCGTCCGGGTTACGGTGCAGACGGCCCGTGACCGGAACGAGGCGCGCCGGGTGGCCGAGGTCGTTGCGCTGTCGCCACTGGTGAAGACGGCGCTGTTCGCATCCGATCCCAACTGGGGGCGGATCCTCGCCGCGGTCGGGCGCGCCGGGGTCCGGGATCTGCGGATCGAGGACGTCGGCATTGCGGTGAATGGCGTGCGCATCGTCGCCGCGGGCGGGCGTGCGCCGGGCTACACCGAGGAGGCCGGCCAGCAGGCGTTCGGCGCGGCCGAACTGGACATCGTGATCGATCTTGCGCGCGGCGGTGCCGGATACCGCAAGTACACCTGTGACTTCTCCTACGACTACGTCCGGATCAACGCCGACTACCGGTCCTGAGGACCGGATGCGCGTCGCCATCGGCCTGCTGCGCGATGCGGCGGGCCGCGTGCTGATCAGCCGGCGCAGGGGCCGTGTGCATCTGTCCGGTCTGTGGGAGTTTCCGGGTGGCAAGTGTGCACCGGGAGAGGATGCCCGCGGTGCCCTGGAGCGGGAGCTGCACGAGGAGCTGGGCATCGAGGTGGTGGAGGCCAGCCGCATCCTGACGGTTCCCCATGACTATCCCGAACGGAGGGTGGAGCTGGCGGTGTTCCGGGTCGATGCCTGGAGGGGTGAGCCGCAGCCCCGCGAGGCGCAGCCGCTGTACTGGGCGCAGCCGGCCGAACTCGCGGGGCTGCGGTTCCCCGAGGCCAGCCGGGCCATCGTCAACGCCGCCCGGCTTCCGGCGTTCTATCTGATCTCGCCGGATCCGGACTCCCCGGCCGCGGTGGAGTCCGAGGCCCGCCGTGTGGCCCGCCGGCTTGCCCGCGGGGGCATCCGGCTGCTGCAGATCCGCGCCCCCGGGCTCGGGCAGGCCGCCTTTCTCGATTATGCGCACAGGCTGATGGCCGCCGCCGCCGGACACGGGGTGGAGGTGCTGGTGAATGCGCCGGAGACCTGGCGCGAGGCGCTGCCGCCGGCGGGCTGTCACCTGTCCGAACGGTGCCTGCGAGCGCTCGGCGCGCGTCCGGACTGCGACGGCTGGATTGCGGCATCGGTGCATGACCTCGACGGCCTCGAGCGCGCGATGGCGTTGCCAGTGGACTTCGTGGTCGCGGGGCCGGTCGAACGGACGCGCACCCACCCGGACGCCCAGCCGATCGGGGTCTCCGGCCTCGCCGCCCTCTGCGGGCGGACGTCCTGCCCGGTGTTCGCGCTGGGAGGCCTGCAACCAGGGGATCTTGGACGGCTGCGGGCGGTCGGCGCGCAGGGGATCGCCGGCATCCGGGGCCTGCTGGACTGACCTGCGCGGCAGGGGTAGGGCGCGAATGCGCGCCCTCCGGTGGACTTCAGATCGCGCAGCAGCTCAGCTGGAAGGGCAGGTCGCGCGAGACGATCCGGGGCCGGTCGTGGAAGTCTCCGGGATCGAGGAAGCGCACCGTGAAGCGCTGTCGTCCGGCACTGATCTCCGGATAGCACTGCTCGTCGCTGCCGATGCTCACCCGCAGCATCTGCCAGGCGTAGCTGGTGTCCAGTCCCTGCTCATAGTAGCCGTCCTGGGCGACCACGCTGCGCGGCTGACCCGCGGCGCGGATGAACGCGAGTACCTGGGTGATGGCCTCCGCCACCGATTCCAGCGGCCGAAACCACTCGAGGAGCAGCTCCGCGCGCGCCGCCGCCGGCTGCGACAGCCAGTAGTGATAGATCGGTAGGTCAAAGTCGCAGGCCCCACCCGGCAGCGCGGTGCGCTGGCGCACGCTGGTGTAGAACTCGTTGTCCTTCACCGCATGGTCGAGGCCGCCGACCTGATCTTCCAGCCGCGCGAGCAGCCGGCGCTGCCCCTCCATCGTCAGCGCCAGGCGCTCCTGGTCAACCCCGGGCTGGGCGGCGAAGCGGTTCAGGTTCGCGATCTGACGCTCGATCTCGCCCATCAGCTCGCGCTTTACGTCCACCCGCCCCGCCAGCGCATAGATGTCCACGAGCACGGTCAGTGCTTGGTGGTGGTCGAAGTCCCGGGCCGCGAGGCTGCTGCTGCGAAAGCGCTCCAGCAGGGCCTCCAGACGGAGCAGCAGCCGTACGCGCTCGTGCAGGGGCTGTTCGAATGTCAGCGTCGACTGGGTCAAGGCGTGCAATCCGGCGAATTGGTGTCCAGTATCAGGCATGTTCCCGGTGCATTTCCACCCGGATTCCGGGACGGCGGCGATGCCCCCGCCGGCGTGGTCCCGGCTTGCCGCTACACGGTGCCCGAGCCCGCGGCCTCCCGGTAACGCCTGTCCAGCCCGCGCACCTGCGCGGTCAGCTCCGTCTGGTCGAGGCGCCCGTCGTTCTCGATCACATCGTCCGCCGCCTGCCGGCGGGCATCGCGGGACGCCTGGCTGCGGATCATGCGCCAGGCCTCCTGCGGATCGATGCCATCGCGCGCGACCACGCGCTGCACCTGTACCGCCTCCGGACAGTCGACCAGCAGTATCCGGTCGACCCGGTCCTGCCAGCCGGCCTCCAGCAGCAGCGGGATCACCAGCAGCACGTAGGGCGTCTGTTCCGGAAGCTCGGCCAGCCGCTGCCGCATCCGGGCGTCGATGGCGGGATGGGTGATTGCCTCCAGCCGGCGGCGCCGGGAGGGGTCCCGGAAGACGCGTCTGCGCAGCGCGGCCCGGTCCAGGCTGCCGTCCGGGCGGAGCAGGCCGGACCCGAAGCTGCGGCCGATCTCCGCAAGGGCGGGCTCGCCCGGCGCCACGACCTCCCGCGCGATCCGGTCGGTGTCGATCACGGGGGCGCCCAACTGCTGGAAGATCGCCGAGACCGTGCTCTTGCCGCTGCCGATTCCGCCGGTCAGTCCGATCCTCAGCACGATCAGGGCAGGTACAGGGCCAGCAGCGCATCGCCCCAGATCAGCGCGATCCAGCCGGCGGCCGCCAGGTAGGGACCGAAGGGGATCGGGATGTTCCGGTCGCGGCCGCGGAGCAGGATCAGGGCAATGCCGACGATCGCCCCGACCAGCGATGCGAGCAGGAGGACCAGGGGCAGGCTCTGCCAGCCGAGCCAGGCCCCGAGCGCCGCGAGCAGCTTGAAGTCGCCGTAGCCCATCCCCTCCTTGCCGGTCAGCAGGCGGAACCCGTGGTAGACCAGCCAGAGCACGAGGTAGCCGGCAATCGCGCCAATCACCGCCGATTCGAGATCGGTGAAGACCCCGAAGTAGTTGATCGCGAGTCCCGACCACAACAGCGGTAGCGTCAGCTGATCGGGCAGCAGTGTGGTCCGCGCGTCGATCCCTGCGGCGGCGATCAGGATTCCGGTGAAGAACAGTGCGGCCGCGCCCGCAGCCGTCGGCCCGAAATGCAGGATGCTGATCGCGAAGAGCACCGCCGTGAGCAGTTCCACCAGCGGGTACTGCCAGGAGATCCGGGTCGCGCAGCCCGGGCAGCGCCCCCGCAGCAGCAGGTAGCTCAGCACGGGAATGTTTTCGTGGGCGCGTATCTCGCGGCTGCAGCGCGGACACCGGGATCGGGGCCACCACAGGTCGAAGCGAGCGGGTGCGGTCCCGGGTTCCGGCTGCTCGAGGATCGCACGGGCCTCCTCCTCCCACGCCCGTTGCATCATCAGTGGCAGGCGGTGGATCACCACGTTCAGGAAGCTGCCGATCATCAGGCCGAACACGGCGGCGATGGGCACGGCCCAGGCCGCCAGGGCCTCCGGCAGGACCGTCACGGCCGCGCCGCCGGGAGACGTGCGCCCGGTGCGCGTGCCCCTGCGATCGGGAGTGGGCCATGCGCCAGCTGCGGCGCCGGATCGCTGCGCCCGAAGTCCCGAGGCGGTGGGCAGGTCTCAGACAGGGTGGCTGCGCGCCACAGGCACCGGACGTCCGGCATGGCCCACTAGATGACCTGGCCGAGCATGAAGATGGGCAGGTACATCGCGATCACGAGGCCGCCGATCAGCACGCCGAGGACCACCATGATCAGCGGTTCCAGCAGGCTGGACAGGCTGTCCACCGCATTGTCGACCTCTTCCTCGTAGAAATCGGCGACCTTGGCCAGCATCGCGTCCAGGGAGCCGGACTCCTCTCCGATCGCGACCATCTGCACCACCATGTTCGGGAAGATGCCGACGTTGCGCATCGACCACTGCAGCTGCGCGCCGGCCGCGGTCTCCTCCCGCATGCGCTCGGTCGCCTCGCCATAGAGGGCGTTGCCGGTCGCACCCGCAACCGACCGCAAGGCGTCCACCAGCGGTACGCCGGCCGCGAACATCGTGGACAGGGTCCGGGCGAAGCGGGCGATCGCCGCCTTGCGCAGAATCGGGCCGATGGCCGGGATCTTCAGCACCAGCATGTCCATCCTGCGCCGGAATCGCGGCGAGCGCAGATGGAGCTGCCGGAACAGGAATACGCCGAGCACCACCAGGCCCAGCACCAGCCACCAATAGCTCTGCGCAAATTCCGACAGGTTCACGACCATGCGCGTAAAGGCCGGGAGATCGGCGCCAAAGCCCACGAACAGGGCCTCGAACTGCGGCACCACGAAGATCAGCAGGATCGCGGTGACCACGATCGCCACGACGATCACCGCGGCGGGGTAGAACATCGCCTTCTTGATCTTGGCCTTCAGGCTCTCGGTCTTTTCCTTGTAGGTGGCGATCTTGTCGAGCAGGGTCTCCAGGGTTCCCGACTGCTCGCCGGCCTCGACCAGGTTGATCACGAGGTCGTCGAAGTACTTCGGATGCTTCGACAGCGCGGCGGCGAAGGTCTCGCCGCCCTCGACCTGGGCCTTCAGGTCCATGATCAGTTCCGACATCGCCGGGTTGTCATGACCCCGGCCCACGATGTCGAAGGCCTGCACCAGCGGCACGCCGGAGCTCAGCATCGTGGTCATCTGGCGCAGGAAGTAGGCGACGTCGACCGGCTTGATCTTCTTCTTGGTCGAGAACAGTGGCTTGGGCTTCTTGCGGATCTTCAGTACGTTGATGCCGTTGCGCCGGAGTTCGGCGCGCGCGGTGATCTCGGTGTCCGCCGGCGTCTCGCCCTTGACCCGGGCACCCCGCTTGTTCAGGCCTTCCCAAAGGAATATGGTCTCGGTATTCGCCATCGCTTCCGCTAATCCGTGGTCACGCGGTTGACTTCCTCGAGGCTGGTGAAGCCCGCCTTGGCCTTCAGCAGCCCGGCGCGACGCAGGTCGTTGATTCCGTCACGTTCCGCCTGCTCCGCCAGCTGCATGCTGTTGCAGCCCTCCAGGATCAACCGCTGCATTGCTTCGGAGATCGGCAGCACCTGGTAGATGCCGACCCGACCCTTGTAGCCGCCGGTGCACTGATCGCAGCCGACCGGCTTGTACAGTGTCATTCCAGAAGCTATATCGTCCGCGGTGAAGCCTTCCTTTAGCAGAACTTCTTCCGGAAGCGGCTCCGGTGCCTTGCAGGCCGGGCACAACCGCCGCGCCAGGCGCTGCGCGATGATCAGCAGGATGGAAGAGGCGATGTTGTAGACCGGGACCCCCATGTTCGCGAGGCGGGTCAGGGTCTGCGGCGCGTCGTTGGTGTGCAGCGTGGACAGCACCAGATGGCCCGTCTGCGCCGCCTTGATCGCGATCTCCGCGGTCTCGAGGTCCCGGATCTCGCCCACCATGATCACGTCCGGGTCCTGGCGCAGGAAGGCGCGCAGGGCGTTGGCGAAGGTCAGCCCGATCTTCGGATGGACGTTGACCTGGTTGATGCCCGGCATGTTGATTTCGGCCGGGTCTTCCGCGGTGGAGATGTTGCGGTCGTTGGTGTTGAGGATGCCGAGGCCGGTGTAGAGGGAGACCGTCTTGCCCGATCCGGTGGGGCCGGTGACCAGGATCATGCCGTAGGGGCGTTTCAGCGCGTCCAGGTAGAGCTTCTTCTGCTCCTCCTCGAAGCCCAGCACGTCGACGCTCAGGATGCTGGCATCCGAGTCGAGGATGCGCATCACGATCTTTTCGCCGTAAAGCGTGGGCAGGCTGTTCACGCGAAAGTCCACCGCCCGGGTGCGGGAGAGCTTGAGCTTGATGCGCCCGTCCTGAGGGACCCGGCGTTCCGCGATGTCCATCTGCGACATCACCTTCACGCGGGCGATGATCCGCATCGCCATCGCCAGCGGCGGATGTCCGACATCGTGGAGCATTCCGTCGACGCGGAAGCGCACCCGGAAGTCGCGCTCGTAGGGCTCGAGGTGGATGTCCGACGCCTTGCGGCGGATCGCGTCCAGCATCAGCTTGTTCACGAAGCGCACCACCGGTGCGTCGTCGACGCCCTCGCTGGAGCTTTCCTCGCGATCCTCGGCCTCCTCGCTCGCGACCGCCAGGTCGCCGAAGCCGTCATCGTCGAGCTCCTCCATCATCGCCATCGCGGCGTTCAGCGAGTCCTCGATCAGACGGTCGAGCTTGTGATGCTCCACCAGCACGGTCTCGATGGTGAGGCCGGTGGCAAACTTGAATTCGTCCGAAGCCGTGAGGTTGGTCGGGTCGGAGATCGCGACGAAGAGCCGGGTGCCGCGCTGCAGCAGCGGCAGCGCGTGGTGTTTCCGGACCAGGGTCTCGTTCAGGTGTTCCTTCGGCAGCAGCTCCCGGTCGAAGGCCGCGAGGTCGAAGATCGGGAGACCGAATTCCTCGCCGGCCGCCTCGGCCAGCCGCGCCTCGGAGATCTTCGTGCGGGTTGCCAGAAGCGCTACCAGCGGGGTCTGCTGCTCGCGCGCCTCATCGGCAAGGGCCGCGATCAGTCCCGGCTCCGCGAGGCCGGCGTCCACGAGCCGGCGGGCCAGGCCCGGCAGACGCGCAGCCGCCGCCATGGAGGGTGAAGTCGTCGCCATGAGCCCAGAGTGTCTCCCCCATTAACCTGGGTCAACACTTTAAGGAGTTGCCGCAGAAAAAAGAAGGGCCTCGAAGCGCCCGCGGGAAACTGCGGCCCGCGAGGTCGCCACGGGGACCAAGGGGTTGACGCCGGCGCTTCCGTTCGACGACAATGCGCGGCTTGATCGAGGAGGGGTTCCCGAGCGGTCAAAGGGGGCAGACTGTAAATCTGCTGGCTCAGCCTTCGGAGGTTCGAATCCTCCCCCCTCCACCA
>NZ_JAWLHP010000035.1:0-33173 GCF_041690275.1 Thioalkalivibrio sp. | reverse complement strand
CGGTGGGCACACTTCGTTTTGCCCACCCTACGGAGGCCGGGCAGCGTCGGACCTCGCGGGATCAGTGCTCGGCAACGAAATCCGCAACCACGCTGGCAACGTCGTCGGCGAAGAAGTCCCGGAAGAAGTGACCCGCCCCGTCAATGGTCGTGGTGCTGACGGAGTCCGCGTCCTCAAGCGCGGTCATGCGCTCCGGCAGGTCCGGTACCACATCGTCCTCGGATCCGATTACCACCAGCGTCGGGACCTCGATTCCAGCGAGCACGGTCGGGGTGTCATGGCCCTCTGCCGGGTCGTAGTAGCCGAGAAAGGCGCGCGGGGACACGTCGAGGGACTCGCAGTACAGGAAGCGCACATCCTCCAGCATGGTTTCCTGCTGATCCATCCGCAGCAGTTCACGCGCCTGGTCCAGGCGTGCCACCAGCGGCATCTCGGACCGGGCCTCGTAGTTCTCCGCCGCGCGCTCCGGCTCATGGGTCGAGGGGGCGACCAGGACCAGTGTCCGGATGTCGTCCGATGCCCATTCCTGCACGTAGCGGGTCAACTGGTTGCCGCCGCGCGAGTGCCCCAGCAGGCTCACGGGGCCGAAACCCTCGGACTGCAGCCAGCCCATCCAGGCGTCCAGCTCGCGGAAGTGATCGTGCACGCCATGGGTGATGGGCCGGTCACACTCGAACATGCCCTCGCGGGCATCGATGCCGTAGCTGAGGTTCACCGACAGCGAGTTCAGGCCGTGATCGGCCAGCAGATCCTGCACCGTTGCCATCGTCTCCATGCGACCGTGTGCGAGCGTGCCATGCAGCATCAGGATCACGCCCTCTGCCGGGTCGGCCACCGACTGCAGGTGTCCGACCAGCGTCAGTCCGTCGTGCTCCAGCGTGACGCGTTCCACCGCCTGGCCAACCAGCGGCAGGCAGAGCAGCAGGGCCAGGATGAAGGGACGAGCCACCTTGCGGTTCCGGGACATGGGAATCCTCCTTGGTTGCAAACGGGAATCTCCGTATAGACGCACCAGCCCCCGGATAATTTCATCGGGAACTCGTGGTAGAGTCTCGCGTCCAGATCACCCTTTGCAGGCAATAACGAAAGAGGTTCCATGGCGCAGTACATCTTTACCATGAACGGCGTAGGCAAGATCGTCCCGCCGAAGAAGCAGATCCTGAAGGACATCCATCTCAACTTCTTCCCGGGGGCGAAGATCGGCGTGCTCGGCTACAACGGTGCCGGGAAGTCGACCCTGCTCCGGATCATGGCGGGGCTGGACAGGGATATCGTCGGAGAGGCGCGTCCGCAGCCGGGCATCCAGATCGGCTTTCTTCCGCAGGAGCCGCAGCTCGACGGCGGCAAGGACGTGCGAGGCAACGTCGAGGAGGCCGTCGAGCCGATCAAGCAGGCCCTGGCACGCCTTGATGAGGTCTACGCGGCCTACGCCGAGCCGGATGCCGATTTCGACAAGCTGGCCGCAGAACAGGCGGAACTGGAGTCCCTGATCCAGGCCAGCGACGGGCACAACCTCGAGCGCCGTCTGGAGGTCGCTGCCGATGCGCTGCGCCTGCCGCCCTGGGATGCGGACGTGAAGACGCTGTCCGGTGGCGAGCGGCGCCGCGTCGCGCTGTGCCGGCTGCTGCTCTCGAGCCCGGACATGCTGATCCTGGACGAGCCCACCAACCACCTGGACGCCGAGAGCGTGGCCTGGCTGGAGCGCTTCCTGAAGGAGTTCTCCGGAACCGTGGTCGCGGTGACCCACGACCGCTATTTCCTGGACAACGTGGCCGGGTGGATCCTGGAACTCGACCGTGGGCAGGGCATTCCGTGGCAGGGCAATTACTCGTCCTGGCTGGAGCAGAAGGAGAAGCGCCTGGCCCAGGAAGAGAAGACCGAGCAGGCGCGCGTCCGGGCGATGGAGTCCGAGCTCGAGTGGGTGCGCAGCAATCCGAAGGGCCGCACCGCAAAGAGCAAGGCGCGCCTGAAGCGCTTCGAGGAGCTCGCCTCCAGTGACTACCAGCGCCGTTCGGAGACCAAGGAGCTCTACATTCCGCCAGGCCCGCGGCTCGGCGACGTGGTGCTGGAGGCCGAAAACCTGAGCAAGACCTACGGGGACCGGGTGCTGTACCAGGGGTTGTCCTTCGACGTGCCGCGCGGGGGCATCGTCGGCGTGATCGGGCCGAACGGGGTGGGCAAGACCACACTGTTCCGCATGATCACCGGACAGGAACAGCCCGACGGGGGCAGCATCAGTGTCGGCGAGACCGTACAGATCGCGTATGTGGACCAGAGCCGCGACGCGCTGGCGGACGAAAAGAGCGTCTGGGAGGAGATCTCCAATGCCCAGGACGTGGTGCAGGTCGGTAACTTCCAGATGCCTTCGCGCGCCTACGTGGGGCGCTTCAACTTCAAGGGTTCCGATCAGCAGAAGCGGATGAAGGACCTGTCTGGCGGCGAACGCAACCGGGTGCACCTGGCCAAGGTGCTGAAGAGCGGCGGCAACCTGCTCCTTCTGGACGAGCCAACCAACGACCTGGACGTAGAGACGCTGCGGGCGCTGGAGGAGTCCTTGCTGGACTTCCCCGGTTCGGCGATCGTGATCTCGCACGACCGCTGGTTCCTGGACCGCATCGCCACGCACATCCTCGCCTTCGAGGAAGACGGCGGTGTGGTGTTCTTCGACGGGAACTACCAGGAGTACGAGGCGGACCGCCACCAGCGACTCGGCGACGCCGCCGACCAGCCGCACCGGATGAAGTACAAGCGACTGGCGTCGTAGTCGCAGGCCACCACCAGTCCCGCCCCTGAACCCCGGGGACAGATTTTGAATCTGTCCCCTTTTTGCGCTGGGTCGATGTGCACGCTGGCCTTCGAATCACCAGCGGGCAGCGACGACGGCCGCTCGCCGGCGATCGTGAGGACGCCCTTTTCGATCTGCCCCTCGATGGTGGAAGGGTCGATGCCGGGCGCAAAGGCGTAGATCTCCATCGACTGCGGCGCGCCACCGACGTTCATCGCCGGGAACCCGCCGCGCACGCCACCGCGAATGCTGGGTGAGTACTCAAAGGCGCGGCTCATCTCCCGCTGCAGGCGGTCCAGTTCCGCGTACATGTCGTTGGCAAGCAAGGAACGGTACATAATGACGTCCTCCATTGGTCGTGGCAGGGCGCGGTTCGCGACCCCGCGTGGGCACCCGGGGTTCCCGAGGTCCTTTCGATGCCCTTGAAACTGGCGGCCAGAGGGGTTAATTCACTGGGTGGAGCTACCCGCCCGCCACGACGGCCCAGGAGTCCGCATGGAATTCAAGGACTACTACAAGATCCTCGACGTCCCGCGTGAAGCCACCGTGGATGAAATCAAGAAGGCCTACCGCAAACTCGCACGCAAGTACCACCCGGACGTCTCCAAGGAACCGGACGCGGAGGCGCGCATGCAGGAGGTCAACGAGGCCTACGCCGTGCTCTCCGACCCGGAAAAGCGGGCCGCCTACGATCAGATTGGCCGTGGTCGCCAGCCCGGAGAGGAGTTCCATCCACCGCCGGACTGGGATGCGGGTTTCGAATTCTCCAGCCGGGGCTTCTCGCCCTCCGAAGAGGCGGCCTTCAGCGACTTCTTCTCCGAACTGTTCGGGCAGATGGGCGGCGGCCGTGCCCGGTACCACACCGGCGGGGGCGAGTTCCGCGCCCGGGGCGAGGATCATCACGCCAAGGTGCTGCTGAACATCGAGGACGCCTTCGAGGGCGCTACCCGGCAGATCTCGCTGCGCGCCCCCCGGCTGGATCCGGAGGGGCGGGTCGTGGTGGATACGCGCACCCTGAATGTCCGCATTCCCCGGGGCGTTCGCGAGGGGCAGGTGATTCGTCTCTCCGGACAGGGGTCGCCCGGAATCGGGGGTGGCCCGGCGGGCGACCTGCTGCTCGAGGTGCACTTTCGGCCGCACCCACGCTACCGCCCTCACGGACGGGACATCCATGTCACCCTGCCGGTCACCCCATGGGAGGCGGCGCTGGGCGCCGTGGTCCCGGTTGAGCTGCCCGGTGGAAGCCAGAAGATCCGCATTCCCGAGGGTGCCCAGAGCGGTCGCCAGCTGCGCGTGCGCGGCAAGGGGATCCCGGGCAGCCCGCCTGGAGACCTGCTGCTGGAGATCCAGGTGGTGCTCCCGTCCGCCCGGGACCCCAAGGCGCGGGAGATCTACGAAACGATGGCGCGTGAACTGCCTTTCGACCCGCGCCGCGACGAGAGGGCCTGAACGATGCGCGACGATGACATCCTGACCGGCGCCGTGATGGAAGAGACCTGGCTTACGGTGGAGCAGATGGCCACGATCTGCACGGTCGAGACACAGTGGCTGAGGCATCATCTCGAGGAGGGCCTGTTTCCGCGCACCGAGTGCGTAGCCGGGACCTGGCGCTTCTCCGGAGAGCACCTGCGGCGCGCACGCCGCATGCGCGAGATGGAACGGGTCTTTGATGCGGAGCCTGAACTGGCCGCACTGGTCGCCGACCTGCTCGAGGAGATGGAGGACATGCGCGCCCGCCTCCGCCGCGCGGGCCTGGAGTGAGTCCGTCCCCGCATTGATACCGACGGACCCCGCAGTCGGATCTGTTATGTTCGTGGTCAGCGCATCGCGTCCCTGAGCGCATCGGAGGCTGTAGAGATGTCCGACCAGCAGCATCGCGGAGACCCTTCATCCAGCACGCCACCGGAGCCTCTCACTCCCGACGCCCTCAGCCACGCCTGTGACCCTGATGGGCTGGATTTCGAACATACCGGAGAACTGGCTGATCTCGACGGCGTGCTCGGGCAGGAACGGGCCCTGGAGGCCCTGAGCTTCGGCATCGGAATGCCGCACGACGGCTTCAACCTGTTCGTTCTCGGGTCCACCGGCCTCGGGCGCAGGACGCTTGTGAACCGGTTGCTGCGGCAGGCCGCCGCCGGGCGCGACGTGCCCAGCGACTGGTGCTACGTCAACGACTTCGATGCCCCGCACCGACCGAAGGCGCTGCGCCTGCCGCCCGGCCGGGGCCAGGAACTCCGGCGGGACATGCAACAGCTCGCCGAGGACGTGATCACGGCATTGGCTGCCGCCTTCCAGAGTGACGCCTATCGGACCCAGGCCCAGCAGATCCACGACGAGATGCAGCAACGGGACGAGGAGGCCTTCGGCGCACTTCGGGAGAAGGCGGAGACGCGCGGTGTCGCGCTGTTGCGCACCCCGGGGGGCTATACACTGGCCCCGACCCGCGATGGCGAAATCCTGGACGCGGAGGAGTTCGGGAAGCTCCCGAAAAAGGAACAGAAGGCGATCGAATCCGCCATCGACGAACTCAAGGAGGACCTCCGGCAACTGGTAGCGCAGATTCCGCGGTGGCAGCGCGAGGCTCGCGAACGGCACAAGCAGCTTGACCTTCAGGTCTCCGGCACCACGCTCGACCAGCAGTTCGAGGAGCTGTACCGGAAGTATCACGACCTGCCCCAGGTGCTGCGCTTCCTCGACGCCGTGCGGCAGGATCTTCTCGAAAACGCGGAGCAGATACGCAGCCTCGGCGAGGACTCCGGCAGTGGTCCCAATCCCGCCGGACAGGCCGCCAGGCAGCTGACGCGCTACCAGGTGAACGTGCTCGTGGACCACAGCCGAAGCAGCGGGGCACCCGTCTTCCACGAGGACAACCCCACCTACCAGAATCTGGTGGGTCGCGTGGAGCACACGGTCGAGCAGGGAACGCTGGTGACCGACTTCACCCTGATCAAGGCCGGCGCCCTGGTCCGTGCCAACGGCGGCTTCCTGTTGATCGAGGCGGAGCATCTCCTGCGGCACCCGTTTGCCTGGGAGGCGCTCAAGCGCGCGCTGCGCGGACGCGAGCTTCGCGTCGAATCCCTGGAGACGGTGCTCAGCATCGCCAGCACGACGACACTCGAACCCGAGCCCATACCGCTCGACCTGAAGGTGGTGCTGGTGGGCGGGCGCTGGCTCTACTACCTGCTCCAGCGTTACGACCCGGAGTTCGCGCGCCTGTTCAAGGTGGCGGCGGATTTCTCAGAGGACATTCACCGGGACGAGCATACCACCGGCCACTTTGCGCGCGTGATCGCAATGCAGCAGCGATCGGGGGGACTGCGTCCCTTCGATCGCACCGCCGTCGCGCGCGTGATCGACCAGGCGGCCCGGTACGTCGAGGACGGAGAACGCCTGTCGTTGCACATGGGTTTTCTCGCCGACCTGCTTCGGGAGGCTGATTACCATGCAGGGCAGGATGATGCTTCCCGCGTGGACGCGAGCCACGTCGAACGCGCGATCGACGCCGGCATCCGGCGGCTGAGCCGGATACGCGAACAGGTGCACGAGGCGATCCGGCGTGGCATCCAGCGGATCGAGGTCGAGGGCAAGCGCGTCGCGCAGGTCAACGGGCTGTCCGTCATCAGCCTCGGTGAATTCAGCTTCGGACGACCCGTGCGCATCACGGCCACCGCCCGGCTGGGCTCGGGCAAGGTGATCGACATCGAGCGCGAGGTCGAACTGGGGGGCGCGATTCACTCCAAGGGCGTACTGATCCTGTCCTCCTATCTCGGGTGGCGCTTCAGTACCGGCCAGCCGCTGTCGCTTGCCGCGAGCCTCACCTTCGAACAGTCCTACGGTCCGGTCGAGGGCGACAGCGCCTCCGCCGCGGAGTTGTGTGCCCTGCTCTCCGCGCTGGCCGACGCACCCCTGCATCAGTCCCTAGCGGTAACCGGTTCCGTCGACCAGCACGGTCTCGTGCAGGCCATCGGCGGGATCAACGAGAAGATCGAGGGATTCTTCGACGTCTGCGCAGCGCGGGGTCTCGATGGCAGCCAGGGCGTGATCGTACCCGCCAGCAACCGCCCTCACCTGATGCTCCGCCGGGACGTGATCGAGGCCGCAAGGAAGGGGCGCTTCCGCATCTTCGCGGTGAACCACGTCGACGAGGCGGGCGCCCTGCTCAGCGGCCTGCCGGCTGGCAAGCCGGATCCGGAAGGGCATTGGCCCGAACAGAGCCTGAACGGCCGCGTGCAAGCGCGGCTGGCCGAGCTCGCGCGGCAGCGCCAGGCGTACGCCGACCGCGGGAGTCCGCATGCAGGCGAATGAACCTGCGCTGCGGCGCGTCCTGCTGGCACTGGACGCGGCCGGCCCGTCGCCGTCAGCGATCTCCTTCGCGGTGAAGCTTGCCGCCCGCTTCGATGCGGATCTCGACACCATGCTGCTGACCCAGGCCGAACTGGCCCGCGCCGCGGCCCTGCCCTTCGCCAGCGAGATCAGCCTCCTGGCCGGATTGGAGCGGCGCCTGGACAGTGCCGTCATGCAGCGCAGCCTGGAATCGCTGGCCCAGCGGGTGCGGACCACGATAACGGAGGCCGCCGGCCCGGTCCGGGTGCGCTGGTCGCTGCACCTCGCCGCCTGGCCGGACTGGGAGCAGCGGCTTGCCGTGCCGACCGCAGGCAGTCTGTTCGTCCTGAGCCACCCGCCAGCGCATACGGGCTCGCGCTACCCGCCAGGGCAGGATCGCGCCATTGTCTGTGTGGTCGATCACGATACCTCCTCCGGTCAGGCGGCACTGGAGATCGCCACCGCACTGGATCCGGAAGCGACGCTGGTGCCGGTCACCGGTTCTGCCGTGGACCCCGGCGCGAGGGATGACCGGGGACCAGACCGGCTGCTCGCCCGCCTCGAGCGGCTGAGGCCGGCGACGGTGGTCCTGCCCTCGAGCTGGTATGCGGCGCACGCCAGCCGGCTGCGCCCTGCCCTGGCACGCCTGGACTGCAACCTCCTGCTGGTGCCCTGACACGCCCGGGCGCCGGACGCCCGGCAGGCCTCCGGTCGCAGTCACGGATGCGCGGACCCGGCGCCGCCGGCGCGACGCACGCTGTGCCTGCCTGCCTTGCCGCGGGAACGCAGGACGCGGGTCTCGGCACCCGAGGCATCGCGCTCGCTGACCGTGAAGTCGAAGGTCCCGAGGTCCGCATGCAGGCTTGCGGTGCAGCCGTCACCGTGCCAGGACAGGTACAGCTGATCCGGTGCAGCGGGATGCACCGTGAGTCTGCCATTGAAGGCGCCGGAGGTGTTGCGCAGACGGATCAGCGCCAGCTGATCCTGCACCACCGGCCATCCCAGCCGCTCGTGGATTTCATCCTGGTCCAGGTTGGTGCGGTTGATCTCCTTGTGCCCGGCGGCGCCCCCGCTGTCTGCAGCCACGTAGTCGTTGCGACCGGCGAACAGGTCCAGGTACCAGATCTGCGGGATCCCCGGCATGAACAGCTGGATGGCCCGTGCGAGCAGCAGCTTGCGATCGTCTTCGCCAAGGGCGCTGTAGAACGTCGCATTGACCTGATAGTACGCGATCTTTCTGCCGTCCGGACCGTAGAGGTTCTTGACCCGGCCGCCACGTTCGAGGATGCGATCCACCACCGCCTCGATCTCGGCATCCTCCAGAAGGCCCGGGTGGTGGACACCGTCGCGTACACCGCCGCGCAGGTCGAGCACCGGAATCCCGTCATGGCATCCGAGCATGTTGATGGTCTGCAGACCCTCACGCTGGATCTCCTCGATCCAGCGCAGCAAATGAACGCTGGTACCGCGGTCCAGGGCATGGATCAGGAGGCCGGGCAGGAAGAAGTCGTAGATCGGATACCCTTCCCGCGCAACCTCGCGATGGAGTCCCTTGCCGTACTCCGCATGCACCTCCGGAAAGACCACCAGATCGTGGGCGCGGGCCATCTCCCGCAGCCGTCGCAGGTAATCCCAGGTGCCCGGCTTGTTGAAGAAATTGGGCTGGCCGGGCTCCTTGTGCAGGTAGGCGAAGGCGTCCAGACGGATGATTCTCGCGCCGTAGTCCCGCAGGCGCTGCAACGTCTCGTCGTAGAACTCCCAGACCTTTTCCGAACGGGCGTCGAGATCCATCTGCCCAAGGTAGCAGCGGTGCCCGCGGAGGATCGCCTGGATCTCGTCCCGCAGGTAGTCGTGCCCATCCAGGTAGATACGTTCGATGTCCGGTTCCGTCTGGATCGCGGTATTGATGCGGGCGGCAATCTGCTCGGCGGTCTCCTGCGTAACCCCGCCGAGGCCATGGAATGCCTCCGCCGAGACGGGCCGGTAGGTGATCTGCTGGTAAAAGGTGTTCCAGTAGGGGCGCTCCGAGCCGTCGGGAAAGCCGACCTTCAGGATCGGGAGCCCGGGCTTGCGCAGGAACAGCTTCTGCAGGTGCTCGTCGTGCGGGACCACGTAGCCTTCCTCGCCCGGGGTGCCGTGGCAGTGCCAGAAGGCATTCCAGTCGAGGAAGAAGTCCTTGTACTCCGATTCGTCGCCACGGGCGAGCAGGTCACGGAACTGCGGCGACGCGACCGACAGATGGTTCAGGATCAGGTCGAACTTGAAGGTGATGCCGAGCCGGTCGAGCTCGTCCAGATCCCCGGGCGCCACCAGCTCCTGGTTCAGTCCGTAATCAATGATGGAGAAACCCCGGTCGAGGTCACTGTTGAAGAAGGTCGGCAGGATATACAGGAGCGAAAAGGCATCCGCGAATTCGGGACGCTTCAGCAGTTCCACGAGGCCGGACAGCCGGCCGCCGAGGCTGTCCGGGTAGGCGTTCAGCATCACCCCCCGTGGCAGCCGCTGCTCGATTGTGCGGAGTTCGTCGTGCATGCGCTGGTCCATTGGCGTTGTGCACCCGGCACAGGAAGAACGTCAAAAACAAAGGCCCCGCGCGGAGGCCACGCGTGTCGCACGGTAGACCAGACAGGCCGAGGCTGCAAGGCAGGCCGGGATGCCCCGGCGATGGGGTCAGGCCTGGCGTTCTGACCCACACCGATGGGGTCGGCGCTTGTGCCGCGGAACACCCGCAGCCTGCCCAGGGGCTCCGCGTGATGCTTGTGCTCCGTGCCTCGAGGCGACACCGCAGCATCGGATCCCGCCCGGGCCCTGGCGGTCAGTCCGGGCGCATCGGGCGCAGCATCAGCCAGATGATCCAGACCAGCATCGCCAACGCCATCACGGACAGCAGGGACGCAAGCGGCGAAGGATTCAGGGGCTCCGGAGGCTGTGGCAAACGCGGAGCCAGTGCCCGTGCCTGGGGCAGAACCGGGTAGATGTCCTCGGTCGTGCCGGTAGCGGCATTGATGCGCTCGACCACCTGATCGGTCAACGGAAGGGCGCGCGGGACGAAACTCGCTCCCGGACCCTGGGTGGAGAGCCCGAGGTCATCTGGCGAGGCGGGCCCCGCCAGCACCAGCTGTGTGGCAAGGGTCTCCACCGGCCGGTTGAAACCCGCCATCCGCGTACCGTTTCCCTGCCCCGCGGGAAGAAACCGCTCGTAGTCGGATGGTGCGATCTGGGCCGGCTGCAGGTAGGGGAAGACGATGCGGTTGTTGCGCTGGATCCAGTTTTCCACCTCGAGCAGGGGCAGGCCGCGCTTCAGCAGCTCCAGCGCCGTCGAATTGCCAATGGGCTGCATCAGGACCGCGACGTCCGCCCCGCTCTTGACCAGGGCGTCGGCCAGCATCCCGGGCGTATCGCCCTCAACCGGGCGAAGTGTCGCCCCCAGTTGCAGGCCGTCTCTAATCGACTGTGCTGCTCGAAAGCCACTCGAGCCCCGGGCCCCGGTTGCGATCACGGCGGCATCTTCGAGGCGCTCGATGCCCGGTTTCAGTGCGAAGGCCTGCAGAAAGCTGGTCCCGACCAGGGCCACGGCCTCCACGCCCGGACGCAATGGCGGCCGACCGGTAGTCGGATCCACCGAACCGGGGGCAAAGAACGCCGGCGCACTGACCAGTGCAATCCGCGCGCTCGCGTCCTCGATTGCCCCCAGCGGGTCACCGGAGCGGACCAGGTTCACCGTACTGGTCGGAAATGACCTGCGCAGCTGGCGCAGCACGGTTCCCGCCTCCCCGTCCGCGTTCGCCGAAAGGGAAACGGCCAGGTTCAGGGCCTGCCGATCCTTCTCGCCAATCTCCCCGTCGATCAGGCCGAGGCGAATCAGCTCGGCCCGCACCACCTCCCGCGGATCCTCACCCCGCACCGTGACCCGTCTGTTCAGGGCCCGCATCTGCGGGTTCCCGATCGCCCCGGCCAGTTGCTCGAGAATGTCCTCCAGCGCCGGAAAGCGCTCCAGGGCCGCCTTCCGGTAGACCAGGGCACCATCGTGGCGCGCAAAGAAATCGAGGTCGTCCTCGAGCACGCGGAGGTCGAAGATCTCGATCTGGGGGTCGGCCGAGCGGACCAGCGCGACGTCGATCTCGCCGTCCACCAGGCGATCGAAGAGTTCACTCCTGTCGCGGGGCTCGATCTCGAAGATCCGCTGGAACCGCATGCCGTAGCGCCGACCAAGCGGCGCCAGACCGTCGACGGGGCGACCCCGGAACTCGCTGTCGACGCCCAGTGCGAGCCGATCCGCGTGGCGCGCGAGGTCCGAGTAGGTACGGATGCCGAGCGCGCGCGCGCGATCGCTCAGCATCGCGAGGCTCGGCCTGTTTTCGAAGCCCAACGGCGCACTCCACCCGAGTCCGAGCGAGGCGTAGCGTTCGCGCAGCAGGGCGATGGATGCATCCGGATCGACGTCCGGGGACTGCGCCAGTCCCAGCAACGCCAGACCCGTGCCGGTGTTCTCGGGGTAGATGTCGATCTCGCCCCGCTTCAGGGCCTCGAGCGTGAGCCGGCTCCCGCCCAGACCGATCCGCCGCTGGACCGGAATACCGGCGGCCTCCGCCAGCTCCGCCACCAGCTCTGCAACGATCTGGTTTTCCGGCGACTGCTTGCCGCCGATCTGCAATGGCTGCCGGTCGCTGCCACATCCACCAAGGATGAAGACCAGTGCCAGGACCGAAAGGATGCTGCGGATACCGGTCACAAGGGGCTCCTCATTCGTTGATCGGTCGCGCCGTCGCGACCGGGGTTTGCACTCGGAGGCCCCCGCGCTCACTTCGAATCGTCCTCAGAAAGCCCACCACCTGGAGCAGCAGCACCACGGAAAACGGGATGGCACCGGTGACCGCCATCGCCTTGGCGACCTCCACCGAACCGCTGAAGAGGGTGGCAACGGTGAGCACCGCGACGAGGGTGCCCCACACCAGCTTGTAGGCCAGCGGCGGATCCAGCTTTCCGTCGCTGGTCATCATCGACAGCACGAAGCTCCCGGAATCTGCAGAGGTCACCAGAAAGATGAAGATCAGGAACAGGGCGACGAAGCCCAGCAGCTGCCCGAGGGGAAAGAAGTCCAGAAAGACGAAGAACGCGCGGCTGACGTCCTGGGACACCAGTTCGGCGATTCCCCCGCCCCCGAAGAGTTCGATGAAGATGCCGGCGCCGCCGAGCACCGCGAACCAGAACAGCGAGAACACGGTGGGCACGATGATGACCCCGGCGCAGAATTCGCGAATGGTCCGCCCACGGCTGATACGGGCGATGAAGATGCCGACAAAGGGACCCCAGGCCAGCCACCAGATCATGTAGGTGAGCGTCCAGCTCGCGGTCCAGCCCTGCAGCCCCTCGAACGGCAGCAGCTGAAATGCGAGACCTGGCAGCTGCGTGAAATAGCTGCCGAAGGAATCGACCAGCGTCTCGAAGATGAAGGCCGTTGGCCCGAAGACGGCGATGTAGATCACCATCAGCACGGCAACCACCATATTGATGTTGGACAGGAGCTTGATCCCGCGATCGACACCGACCGCGGTCGAGGTCATGTAGGTGGCATACATCACCGCGATGATTGCCAGCGACATGCCGATGTTCAGGGGGGTGCCCATCAGTTCGCCGAGACCCGCACGAATCTGCAGGGTGCCCATGGTCAGCGAGCCGGCAAGGCCAAACACCACCGCGAAGACGCCCAGGATGTTCGCCACCTGGCCCAGGCGCTCGCCCGCCATGCCCGGGAACAGCGCTTCGATCGGAGTCGAGATCAGTGGCTTCTTCTTCTTGCGGAAGGTGAAATAGGCGATCACCATCGCGCAGATGCCATAGATCGACCACGCGTGCAGACCCCAGTGCAGGTTCGTCAGGGTGAACGCGACCCGTGCGGCCTCCGCGGTCTCGCCCGGCATCCCCGGCGGGTCACGGAAGTGGTAGAGCGGTTCCGCGACGCCCCAGAAGATCAGGCCGGCGCCCATCCCGCCGGCAAAGAGCATCGCGATCCAGGAGACGGTCGAGAACTCGGGCTCCTCGTCGTCGTCGCCCAGCTTCACCCGGCCATAGGGCCCGAAGGCCAGAAATCCCGCGAGGATCAGGAAACCGGTGCTGATCAGCAGCCAGTACCACCCGATGCTGGTGAGCATGAAGGTGGTGAAACCCAGTGACGTGCCGCTCATTCCCTCGGGATCGATCAGCCCCCAGGCGCCGAAGGCGGCAACCAGGAACAGCGATACCACGAAGACGCGGTTCAGGACGAAGCGGCGTTGCTCGACGGGGCGGGACATGGCCTTTCCTCATTTCGCTGGCCGGTGAACGGCGTGCCCGGGGTGTCGCTCTTCGTCATGACCAACGAATGCGCGTGTCCCCGACCGCGCTCCGGCTCTTCAGTGAAGTGCAACTGCCTCGAAGCGCAGCCGCAGGTTCCCGGATTCGTCCAGCATCTCCAGATGCTGACCAATGATCCGGTACTGGCTCACCTCCTCGAGCGTCTGCAGGAACCGCCGCGCCTGCTCCATGCCCTCGGGACAGGCCATCCGGGTGGTGGCGAGCCTGGAGAACCCGATCGACGCATCCTCCCGCTCATAGGCGCCGACAATTCGATTGCAGCCGTCGGAACCGGCCAGCCGATTCTCTTCATGGAACACCAGATGCGGTTCACGCTGATCCGGCGCACGCTGAACGCCCTCTGAATCGAGGAGGCTCAAGCGCCAGTAGGTGTTCTTGAGGTCCGCGAGCTTCATCGGCGGGGGGCAGGTCTGGTCCGGCGAGATCCCGATGAAGCGCTCCGGCACGAGCGTCGGCACCGGTCCCGGCCCCTCCATCGGCATGCGCTGTGCTATCCGGCCCTCGAGACTCGCCAGCAGCGCCTCACCAGGCTGCTCACTGGCCGCGAGGTAGGCCTCCTCGAGGGCGCGGTTGTCGGCCTCCTGGGCCACCGGCATGTCGAGCCCGGTCAGGCATTCCTGGAAGCGCCCCGCGTCGGCGAAGTACCGGTACATGCCGCCAAGCAGCAACTGCGGCTCGAACGGCTGGAATTCCGGCTGTCGTGAGAGGTTGTAATTCAGCTCCGACTCGATATGCCCGCCGTCGCGATCGAGCAGACGCAGCGTGTCCGGCGCCGCGATCGCAAGGCGCAGCGGCGCCTCCCGGCCACCGTAGAGCGTGAGCTGATCACGATCCGATGAAAGCAGGTGACGCCCGATGTCGTCAAAGGGGCCACCTTCGCGATCCTGGTAGGTCTGCCGCAGGAAGTACACGCCATCGTCCAGGAGGTTCAGGTGGTAATCGATGCCCGGGCAGTCCGCACAGGGAAGCGTTCCCTTGAAGGTTGCCGGGAGATCGTCGAGCGGGTGTGCCGGGGCATTGCCGACCCGGCGCAGCCGCAAGGTGGCCTTCGACGGGAAGCCCCGGGTGATCACCTGATGGACCTGGTCGGTCACGAACAGCAGTTCTTCGCCATCGTACAGACGGGCCGCCACGCTGTAGGTATGGCGCGGGTCGATCTGCGCCGGGTCGTACTGGATCCGGAACTCGTACGGCGGTTGCCCGGCGTTCTCCACGATCATCTGACCCAGACGCTCGGCGGCCATATCCGGCCGGCTGATGTCCTGAAGGACCACCTCCAGCCTGGCATTCGGCGGCGCCGCGATCCGTTCGAAATAAAGCACCTCGCCGCTAACCTCCGCCATCCCGGCCTCACTCGCCGCCGTGGCGCAGCTCACCATTGCCAGCAGCACCAGCGCGCTCAGTAGATATCTCATGTCCGTCACTCACCTCTGACCAGTCACTTGTTGGCATCGGCCCTGGAACCCGAGTTCACCGAGCCTTCCGGGGGATAATCGAGTGTGTCTCTCAGCTCGCTGCGCGTGTGCAGATCGAATTCAGGGAACGGCAGCTCGTTGCCCTTGCGCAGCTCGCGCATGATCGCCTCGGCGCGCTCGGTGCGCTCCGCGTCCACGCCGCTGTCCCGTGCCAGGTAATTGACCGTGGACGGGAACGCGAAGCCGGTACCGGATTCGTCGACGACGTCGATCAGACGCAGGAAGATGTCCTCCTGCACCGCCAGAAACTCGTTGAAGTCGCTGGTGCTCACATAGGCGAAGATCTCAACGTCCACCGAGTGGTCGCCAAAGCCCGCGAAGCGTGCCCGCGCCGGCTCCGGCGTCACCATCGGATGCTGCAGCAACAGCTTGCGGACCTCCGCCAGTACCCAGCGCAACTGGTCGGGCGTGGTCTCGTAGCGCAGATGGATCGTGGTGCGCAGCAGCACCCGGTCGCGGCGGGCAAAGTTCTCGATGTACAGGTTCACGAACTCCGCGTTCGGAATGGTGATGATCGTGCGGTCCAGCGAGCGCACCTTCACCGAACGCAGCCCGATCGCCTCGATCACGCCCAGATGATCGCCGAGCCGGCAGAAATCCCCCACCTCGATCGGTTTGTCGGCGAACAGCGTGATCCCACCGATGAAGTTTTCCAGCGTGCTGCGCGCCGCCAGCGCCACTGCCAGGCCGCCGATACCGAGGCCGGCGAGCACGCCCTGATAAGGCAGCGACAGGATCTCGGCCAGAAACAGCACCGCTCCGATGATCACCGCCAGCTTGGCCAACGAGGTGGCAAGCGAGCGCAGCACCTCGTCGCGGTAGCGGAAATGATGGGAATGGGACTCGATGACCCGGCTGGCCCTGTCCACCAGGTGGTAGGCGAGCCAGCCACCGGCCAGCGACAGCGTCACGCCGATCACGACGCGCAGCGGCATGTCCACCGCCTGCGGCAGCCCCAGGATCCGAAGCGCCAACAGACCGATGCCAGCGATGAAGATCAGCCGCAGAGGCCACAGGAAACGGGCCTCCGGCGCCATTAGCTGCTGCTCTCCCTCGGTTCGGTGCAGGCGCAACAGCCGGACCACTACCCAGCTCAGAACCCAGCTGACCGGAATGCTGACGACCAGCCAAAGTACCAGGGCCAGCCACTGCCACAGCTCCATCCCACCGCCGCTCTCGCGCAGCAACTCGCGGTGGATCGCGCGGACATGATTGCGGATCCTGAAAAACGGCGTGGATTCGCCGCGCTCCGTTCCCTCCGCAAGCGGCATGTCCTCCAGCGCCATGAACAGTGCGCGGGCGCTGGCCATGGTCTCCGCGCTGAAGCGCCAGATCTTCGAACCGTCCTCCTGCTCGAACGGGTGGATCTCCACCACGCCGACCGGATGCACGAAGTGCGTGTAGGGACCGCGCCGGTTCGGATAATCCGGGATCTCCTGACGCAGCGGCAGGCCGATGCGATAGAGCACCTCGATCAGGTACTCGCCGAGCAGCGCACCCTCCTCTTCGCGCACCGCAGCAGCGATCTGCGACAGGTCCATCGTCTCGAGAAAGAGTTCGCCGTTGCCACCGCGCGCGTTGTCCCATTGCTCGATGAAGGTGCGCATGGTGTCGCGCGGCGAGCGCAGCTCGTGATGCTGCCGCGAATGGGGCACCTCACCGTCGTAGACCTCCAGCAGCGCATCCAGCGACTCCCGCATCTCCTCCTCCGGGGGGACCACCAGTCGCCAGGCCACAGCATCGTCGCCGTTCCTGCTCTCGCCGGCCCGGAACGTGAGGGTGTACGGGCGGTCCGTGCCCGCCTGCGTGAGTTCGACCCTATACTCCTGATCGATCGTATACTCTCCGGCCTGGGCCAGTTCCTCACCCGGCCGGATCTCCCAGACACGCATCGTGAGCCGGTCGATGATCTGGAAGAGCATCCTCGCAAGACCAATGCGTTCATAGGCGGTCAGAGGCTCCTCGAAGGCACTGTAGTCCAGCAGCGGAAGCGCCACTCCCAGGCGATCACTACGCCCCTCGCCCGACTCGTTGCCCGCTCTCAGGAACGCCGCCAGCGTGAGATCCGGACTCGACAGATCCGGAACCTCGAGGAACGTGCGCGCCACCTCATCATCCGTGCGCACGCCGGTCCACCACTCTCCCGTGCCAAAGCGCCCCATGAAGCTCTGCCCATCCGGAGAGATCGAAAAGGTGAACTCGCCGGAACCGGCGACATCCCTCCAGGTGCCGGACAGCTGGTTGCCATCGATACGGCCTTCAACCGAACCCTCGAATCCGGGGTAGGTTCCAACGACCCGGTTTCCGTCCTGCTGCAGGTGCAACACTGCCCCGCCATCCCGCCACTGGGTGTCCCACACACCCGACCAGTCGCGGGGATCGGACAGCGCCGCGGATGACAGCAGTGCCAGAAGGACAACGGCAAGCGCCCGAACGGCGCTCCATCCACGCGCCCGGCGCACATCCCGGCCGGCGGAAGAGGTGAAAACGGGGGTTTCGAACATCAATATTTACGCACCAGAGGCATTTACACGCCAGAATGTCCCACCGCATTCGGCGCGGCGGACGCCGGCCGATGATCGACTTCGTACGCGCCCGGATCAGCCGCCCGGAACGAGCAGCGACAGACCGAAGCGAACGTTCCATTCCGGCAGACCGTCGAGGTCGCGCAGGTTGTACTCCGGGTTGATTGACCACTTGACCGATTGTCCACCGACACTCATTACCTTGCTCAGCTGAACACCGATGGGCAGGTTGACAAACTTACTCCGGTCCCAGTCATAGGTCCACTGGGCGTCCCCCGCCGCCAGCGCCCAGCCGTTGCCCATCTGGTAGGCCAGCACCGGCTGCAGGCTGCTGATGGCGACATCGTCGCCGAACAGGTTCTGGTTGAACATGCCGTAGGTCCAGCGACCGCGGGAGGCCACAAGGCCAGCCGCGGGCCCGATCGCGAAGGTATCCGCATCACCATCCCGGCCCGGCAACAGCTGCGCAACCGGGCCCGCTCCCCAGCGTCCCCACGGTCTGTCGAACACCAGCAGGTTGAAGATCGTGACGTCCGACAGGCCGCCGGGTGCGGGTCCGCTGTTGTTGTAGTTGACGGTGGCCCGCAGGATATTGCTCGTGTCCCAGGCGCGAAAGGGTATGACCGTCTGAAACTGACTCGTGCCGGCACTGCCGTCGATCCCGTGGAAGCTCGGGATCCGGGTATGGCGCAGGTTCAGCGACATCAGCGAAGCCGTCGGATCGGCCGTCTTCCTCGCCAGTTCTTCCGTATCGTCGGCAAGGACGGCGGGCGCGGCGGTCCCAAGCGTGACCGCCAGCACCCCGCCCGAAACGCCCTTCCGAACAGCGCGGCTGGTGAATCCCTTCACGCCGGCCTGCCTGCACCCGAACCCATTCCCGGGCCGGTCACATCACAATCCGCATTCCGGGTATTCACTCCCCTGACTCACGTTCCCAGGGCGTCCAGGGACCGTCCGGGTCCTCGGGCAGGCTGCGCGACATCGGCGGACCCATCGAGCCGTCGGTGCCATCGGCGTAGGGATCGGTGAGCATGATCATCTCGGTGAAGCCCGTCGCCACGATCGGCCCGTCCGGCGAGCCTTCGCGCAGCTGGATCACGCCCTCGATGTACGGGCCGCCGAAGCCCATGCCCTCCTGCTCGGGGACGGTCGGCTCGTACCAGAACGTGCCGTTCGGCGTCTCGATCCGGCCCCACCACGGGTAGACCTTGCCCGATTTCGGCGAGGTCCACATCCGCTCGGGGATCAGCTTGAAGGCCGGGCCGAAGGCGTAGCTCCGTTCGAAGGTTTCCCCGTCCATCCAGAGATAGCGGTTGACGTCGTAATGCGGGTTCCGGAAGTTCAGGCCCTCGTAGTACTGGCGGAAGGTCATCATGTCGCCGTTTTCGAACCGGAACCACGCCCAGAAGTAGCGATACTGCAGCGTGTTGCGGAAGTTGCCCCACTGATGCTCGAACCAGCCGGTGCCCTCGAAGCGGACCGTGCGGCCGCCGATCTCGATCTCGCCCGAGGACTCCATGTCGGGCGCGGTGTAGTAGTAGGTCAGACCGTACATCGTCTCGGGGTTCTGGCGCCGCTGCGGATCGACGCCGATGCTCTCCAGGCCCCAGTAGGCCAGCGGCACGTAACCCGGCGCCCGGGCCTTCGCCGTCATCGACAGTTTGAACGGTTCGTTCCAATCGTCCTTCTTGGTGGTATAGCCCCCGAATTCCCACGTCTCGGTGGCGTGGTCGTAGGCGGTTGTGAAGGCACTCTTGCCGTCGTCGATCTCGTAGCGGAAGTGGAAGTCCTCCGCGTCCGGCGCCGAGCCTTCGGTGGTCATCGGCCCGGTGATGTAGAGCAGCGCCGTATGGAACTCGCCGGTGTCGAGGTTGTGGAAGGCGAACAGCACGTTGTGCAGCGGGCGGCCCTCTTCCTCCACCCAGCCCTGGCTGAGCGGTACCCAGAACACCGAGACGCGCTCGTCGGTCTCGACATCACGCCCGAGTATCGTGATGTAGTGCCACTCGTTGAAGTCGTTGGTCTGGTAGAACTTGCCACCATGCCAGGCGTGGTCGCGCGGCAGACTGTAGAGGGCCTGGGCCGACTCCGTCTCGATCCCCGCGCCTTGCAGCGGCGGCCGCATGCCCTCGGCGCCAGGGTTTGCTGCGCGCGCGGGGGCGGGCTCCCCATTCATCTGTGCCAGGACGGCGGTCGGGGCGGCGCCAAGCGCGGTGCCAGAGGCCAGCAGCTTGAGCAGAAATCTGCGATCCATTTCTCTGTACTCCCTTGCATTGATTGAGTGCCTGCCGCCGGGTCACGACATGCAGCCGGGCGGCGCGTAGCTCGCGTAACCGGTCACTGGCGGACCGGATTCTGCCCGGAACCGTGATCGCGAGAGAGGCTGGGCAGACCGCGGCGGTGCGAGTGCCGTGCTGCACGGACGGCGGCGGTCCGCCTCGGGACGGTCCTGATCGGGACCGGAAAGCGAGTGCTCGGTGCAGTTGCTGCAGTATAGAGACGTCTCCTGACCGGAACAGTCCAAAAAGTGCACGGAGGAAATGAAGTGTGCCCACCACAGGCCGACCCCGCCAGGGTGGTGGGTGCGCTGCGCCTGGCTCAGCCCATGCCTCCACCAAAGGGCGGCTCGCGACGACTGCGGCCAGGACCTTCGCGTCAATGAACACTGTGGCAACGGGAAGGCCACTCGCCCCTCCTTTCGGGTCGCCGTGACAAGAGCCGCTGAAGCTGTTAGAAGAGGCTCGCATCGAAGCTCAGGCTCGACGCATTCTGCAGGTTGTCACCCCGGCCGGACGGCCCACCACAGGAGCCAAGCAGTGATCCGACTCCCTCACAGCGGCGTTCGCGTCGCCCTTGCCGCGCTGACGATGATCTTCGTGGGCAGCTGCGCGGGCCTCGACCCGGCCCGAATTCCGCCCATCGAGACCGGCAGCACGCAGCCAAGGCCGGGCAAGGTCGTCTGGCATGACCTGCTGACCGAGGACCCCAGCGCGGCGCAGCGCTTCTACTCGGGTCTGTTCGGCTGGACCTTCCGCGATCTGGGTCCCGACCGAGGACAGGGTTATACGGTCATCGAGCACGAGGGCCGTGTCATCGGCGGACTCGTGGACGCCCGCGGCATCCATCGCGGCATCAATGTGTCGCGGTGGATTCCGGTACTGTCCATTGCGGAGATGGACGCGGCCATGGCCACGGTACGCGCCGGCGGCGGCACCGTCTTCCAGCGCCCGCTGGATATTCCGCAACGCGGCACGGTGGCGGTGGTTGCGGATCCGCTGGGCGCGGTGCTGACGTTGCTCGAACCCCGCGACGGGGACCCGGTGGATCGTGTCGCCGCACCCGGCGACTGGCTGTGGAACGAGATCTGGAGCTCGGATCCGGAGGCAACGCTGGCCTTCTACCAGTCTCTCGTGCCAGCGTACACGGTCGAAGCCGTCGGAGACGACGGCGCCTATCGCTACCTCAGCTCGGGCGGTGTACCGCGCGTCGGCGTGGTGCAGAAACCGGTGGACCGCATCGCGGATACCTGGATGGCCTACGTGCGGGTGTCGGACCCGGCGGCCGCGGCCGCTGACTCCGAGCGTCTCGGCGGCGAGATCCTGCTGCCGGCCCGGGAGAATCCGCGCGGCGGTGAGGTTGCGATCCTGAACGACCCCAGCGGCGCAGGTTTCCTGGTCCAGAGCTGGGACCCCGATCCCGAGCCTACCCCTGCCCGCTGAGAACATGGAGAACAACTACATGCGACAAGTCCCTGTCCCGTCCCATCTTTGCCGCATCCGATCCACGGCGTGCCGGCGCACGCTTCTTGCCGCCGGCTGCCTGTCCGTCGCCCTCCTGCTCGCCGGCTGCTCCGGCGGCGGGATCTACGCCAATATCGGCATCGCGGGGCCGAGCGTCGACCTCGGCCCCGTGTCGGTGCGGACCGGGGTGAACCTCGGGCGCTGGCTCTGAGACCCCGGCCAGTGTTCGGGCATCGGCCTCTTCGGGTGGGGTTCGCCTCCGGCGACGCTACGCTCGCAATGACCGCCCGTATCGGACCGCCCGGGTCCCGGGTTCAGGTTATGCCGTCGCGCTCGAACCGCTGCCTGATTTCCTTCAGCAGCGACCTCTGCATCGGCCAGTAATTCTCGGTTCGCACCCAGGGCTGGACCGCGAAGACCATCTCCGAGGGCCCGATTCGGGCAAGGTGCACCTCTGGCTTCGGTTTGTTGAGAATCTGCGGGTGCTCCGCAAGAAGTTCGCGGATGCTGTTCTCGACCCGGTCCATGTCGTTATCCGGGCCGCAGGAGATCTCCAGTTCCAGCCGTCGGGCCTTGCTCGCGGTCAGGTTCACGATCGTGTCATCCCAGATCTTGCGGTTCGGTACCAACTTGATCGTGTTGTCACGGGTCGCGATTCGGGTGCTGTTGAGCGTCATCCTCCGAACCCTGCCTTCCGCACCCGATACCTGAACATAATCGCCCACGTCGTAGGCGTGGTAGAGAAGGATCATCCAGCCTGCGACAAAGCTCTTCAGAGAATCCTGCAATGCAAATCCCACCACGAGCCCGGCGACTCCGAGCCCCGCAAGCATGGGCATCACCGACCACCCGATGGTCGTCAGGGCCACGATCACACCCGCAAGAAAGATCAACGCGAAGGACAGGGTCAGCAGCCGGTCCTCCATCAGCTGGCTGATGCGCACAAAGGAGGTATCGATGATCATCTTGAGCAGAAAGCGGATCGCGTGAGCAACACCCCAGGCCAGCAGCAGCACAGCCAGGAAGGTCAAGATCCGGAGGATGAGATTCGGGCCGTTGCGCACGACATTGCGCCAGAGTCGCTGGGTCTGTTCGGCCCAGATGTTCGCGAACACGTCACGCTGCAGGATCTTGGTTCCAATGCGCCCCTGCTGCTGTATCAGCAGTGCACGGTGGCTGGCCGTGTCCCGTCCCAGACCCTCGAGCAATTCGAGCCAGCCGGCCATGTTCGCCAGGTTCCGCGCCTGCTTCTGGTTCACCGCACGCAGTGCCGACTCGACGCCTGAATTCGAGGGATCCGCACTGAGATCGCGCCGCAATTGGGCCAGTGTCTGGGCATCCAGCCGGATCTGGCCGTGGAGGCGCTCGACGTTCCGTGTGATGAACTCCTCGAAGGTTTTCCATTCGTTTTCAACGTTCAGACCAAGCTGCTCGCGTACCACGAGCAGTGCGCCCAGTCCGCTCATGTATTCGAAGACCAGCGTCTCCAGATCATGGACGAAGGCGCGGGAAACGCTCGCCTGTAGCCCATTCTCAAACTCGTCGTACTTCAGACGCTCCTGGCCCGTTCTCGTGTACACCTCCTCGAGCCGGGAAACGGACGCGTCCAGCAGCCAATCGGTGGCATTCTCGAGGCGGTTCCCGACAGTCGCGAGCGCATCGGAATTCAGCGTCTCGAGCAGAGCGGTCTCCGCCCTCCCAAGGGCCTCCAGCATCAGCTGATCCAGACGAAAATGGAATCCATCGCGATCCCATTCCTGTAACTCCTCCGCGACCGTTCGCATCGCCTGGAGATGCTGGATGCGTTCCTCGAGTTCAGCAACGCCGGCGACCACCGGACTGCCATCGTCTGCAGACGCCTGTGCCGGCATCATGCCGATCATGGCCGTCAGCGCCAGTACATACAGCCAGCGATGCATAAGGCTCCGCCACCCCTTGGTTGACCAAAATGCGGAAGTGCGCGGGAATCCAGCCTTGACGCCTGCCGGCCGGGATTCATGTAACAACGCCGCCTTGGCAAGGACGCTGAACCCGGATGACCCCGCAAAAAAACGGCTCAGTATAGGAATGCACGTCGCATCTTACAGTCGAAAAGGTGCAGCGCGGTAGCGGTGTCGGCCTTGACGCCCTGCCCGGACAGCCCACCGGGGTGGCCATGAGCCGTCGAACTGAATATGCTGCCCGAAGACGCAGGAAACGTGCGTCGGGAGAGCGCGTGTTGAATAACCTGAACGAAATCCGCTGCCATTCGGCGGAACAACTGCAGGAGGCCCTCGGAGCCATCTGGGATGTGCAGATCACCCAATCCGAGCCCGGGCCGATCGAAGCGACACTGACCTCCACAAAGGTGGGGGACTGTCTTGTCTACACAAGCCATTGCAATCGCGCGCTGCTGTGCACTGGCGGGCGTTCCCCTGACTTCTGGACGATATCTCCCCTCACGCGCCAGTGTGCCGGCAGCCGGTTTCGCGGTCAGGCGCTTGATGAAGGGCAGGTTCTGGTGCTGGACCCCGGGGGGGAGATCTACCAGCAGATAGCCGCCGACCATTGCCAGCAGGCGATCTCGATTCCCGTCGATCTTGCGGAGCGGATCGCGCAGGCCGAGCATCAGACCTCGGCGGAATCAATGTGGGACGGCTGGTGCCTGAAGACCGATCCGCGTGTGACGAATCAGGTGGCGCAGATGCTCGAGCGGCATCTTTCGGCGCCGCAACCGCGTGGCGCCGAAACACACACCGGGATCGATCTCGCCGGCAGGATGATCGCGCTGGTCCAGGAGGCCCGACAGGTCCGACAGGCCCGGTCAAGCCTGGCCCAGCGCCGGCGCATCGTCCGCCGGGCCGAGGAGCTGATGCGGGATCGGCTGGACAACCCGCCGAGCGTGACGGAGCTCTGCGAGGCAACCCATGCCAGCCGGCGCCTGCTCTTCTACGCCTTCAGCGAACTGCTCGGACGGTCGCCCGCCGCACACTCCAAGATACTGCGGCTGCACAGCGCCCGGCGCCGCATCCTGGCAAGGAGCGATCAGCGCTGCGTGCAGCAAGTCGCCTTTGACCTCGGATTCTGGCACCCCGGGCAGTTCGCCATCGACTACGCCCGCGTGTTCGGGGAATCCCCCAGCAATACCCGATTGCGTGGCGGCCGGGACGGCTGAGCCGCGCTCCGACCGGGCCCGACCCACGCCGACGCGGTCATCGATAACCCCCTGTCATTTCCGTCCCCGCCTGGATTGCCGCGCTGCGCACGCGACGACTGGCCGGATGCACGACCCTTTTCCCATACGGATCCCACTCCTCGCGGACCACGGAGCGCCATGGTCTACGCCTACGCCACGATACTGACCATACTCAATCTCGCGTTCTGGGCCTCGATCCTGTTCGGTCTGCCCGGAACCTGGCTGATGATCCTGGCGGCCGCGGCCACGGACTGGTGGCTCGCCGACACCGCCATGTTCGGCTGGCCCGTGCTCTTGACTGCGATCATGCTCGCAACACTCGGCGAGATCCTCGAATTCTTCCTCAGCGCAGCGGGTTCCCGCGGTGCAGGCGGTACGCGACGGGCCGCTGCGCTCGCGATCGCCGGAGGCATCGTCGGCGCCATCGCCGGTACCGCCTTTCCGGTCCCGCTACTGGGAACCCTCATCGGCGCATCCCTCGGTGCCTTCGCCGGCTCGCTGCTGGGCGACCTCTGGGCCGGCCGGCCCGTCCTGCACAGCATCGAGGCCGGGCGGGGGGCCGCCGCCGGCCGTTTCTGGGGCACGGTCGCCAAGGTGGTCGTGGGCGGAGTCATCGTTGCGACTCTGGGAGTCGCCGCGTTTCGTTGAACCGTGACGACAAACGGTTCCAGGAGGACGCGGGCCTCGCCTTGCGCCTCTGCGGTTTAGGTCGGTTCCCGGGGCGACCCGGCAACGGTCCGCAGGATGTGCATCGGTCCCGCCGCACGGATCACCTCGAGCTGCCTGCGGTCCTTGACGAAGAGCGATCCGGCAAACCCGAGGGCATTGACCGAGACCCCGCGGAAGAACTCCCCCGCCCGCGGCACCACGAGCATCCAGTCATCCGCGACCAGCAGATTGTAGGGGGCCGACTGGCGCACCGCGCCGTCGGCACCTCGTCCTTCGATCCCGACCGCGGTCAGGAGCTCGAGGTAGAGGGCGCCGGCCTGCTCGGCGGCCTCCATCGGCGCCGCGGCGACCGGTTGGTCGAGCCGGGCAAAGGCATGCGCGAAGGGCAGATCGGGACAGCGTCCGACGCTGCCGCGCGTCCCGGCATCCATCAGGGGCTGCATCGGGAATGCCGGACCGTCCGGCTCGAACGGCAGAGGCACAAGCTGAAGATGCTTGTGTGCCTGGCTGGCCCCGGCAACCGTCCCGCCATTGTAGAAACCGAGCGAGGGGTACTCGGCCATGCAGGCGAACAATGCCCGCAGGTCCCCGGGGCTCAGCAGGGTCTCCTGCGGCTCGAAGGCACGGGTGACGATCAGCAGGTGGCGCTCCAGGACATTGAACTTGTTGAGCACTGCGAGATGGCGGCTGGAGACCTCGGCGACCGTGAGCTCCGGCTCCGGAGGGAGAAAGGGGTCCGCCGGACGGCGCTGCCCGCCCGCGCCACCGGGTCTGCCGGACGCCTTGCGCCTCAGACTCGCGACGACCCGGAGCAGAAAGCACACTCCGGCGTCCGCGATACGCTCCTGCTCGGTCTCGATCGGGACCAGCACGCCGGCGGCGAGCGCGCACCGGGTGGCTTCATCCACCGCCTCGGCCAGGCTGCCCGGTTCGAGCAGGATCTCGGTGCGCATCTCGTCCTCGGCGGAATCCGCTTTCAGTCCCGGCGCCTCTGCCTGGAAGTCCCGGGCCCGAAAGCGCCGGCGGCCCCATCGTCTGCAAGGTCGCCCGCAGGGATCCGTGTTTCAGGTGGCATTGGCACCCTGTCCCGCGGCCGGGTGCCGGGACAATGAAAAAGGCGCCCACAAGCGCCTGTTTTCAAAGATGTTCTGGCGGAGAGAGAGGGATTCGAACCCTCGATGGGCTTTTGACCCATACTCCCTTAGCAGGGGAGCGCCTTCGACCGCTCGGCCATCTCTCCGACGGACTGGAAGGATACGGGGTTGACGCAAAAATGGGAAGGGAGCGCAGAGCGCCCCGGTATCCGTAGCGCGTCGGGCAGCTCATCAGCACCACCGTCCGGCCGGCCCGCTCTCAGCGGGACGGCCGGACCAGCCATCAGCTGTTGCTTGCCTTGCCTTCCGGATTCGGGGAATCGTCGTCAGGGTCACGATTCTCGCGCTGGATGCGCTCGAAGATTTCCTCGCGGTGCACCGCAATGTCCTGCGGTGCATTGATCCCGATCCGCACCTGATTTCCCTTGACACCCAGTACGGTGACGGAGATTTCGTCACCGATCATCAGAGCTTCACCCACGCGTCGCGTCAATATGAGCATGCCTTTCTCCACACCCTGTGTCGGACGGTTATCGGTCGTCCGGTTCCCGATGACTGCAGCTGCCGCTTGCTCAGCTTGGGGATTGACCTGCCGGTTCCTGATCAAGTTCAAAGGCATCGTGCAACGTGCGGACACCCAGTTCCAGATACCTTTCGTCGACCACCACCGAAATCTTGATCTCGGAGGTCGAGATCATCCGGATGTTGATCGATTCGCGCGCCAGGGCCTTGAACATACGGCTGGCGATACCCGCGTGTGACCGCATCCCGACCCCGACCACCGAGATCTTTGCGATCCGGGTATCGCCGGAGACGCTGCGTGCGCCCAGTTCGTCAGCCACCCTCTGCAGGACTTCCATTGCCTTTTCGAAATCGTTCCTGTTCACCGTGAAGGTGAAGTCCGTGGTCTGATCGCCGCCGATGTTCTGCACGATCATGTCCACTTCAATGTGGGCGTCCGCAATCGGCCCGAGAATGCCGTAGGCGATGCCCGGCTGATCCGGAACACCCTGAATCGTCAACTGGGCCTCGTTCTGGTTGAACGCGATACCTGCCACCAACGCCTGCTCCATGCGGCCCTCCTCGGTTGTGATCAGCGTCCCCGGGCCCTCCTCGAAGGAGGACAGTACCCGCAGGGGCACGTTGTACTTGCCGGCGAACTCCACCGCACGGATCTGCAGCACCTTCGACCCCAGGCTGGCCATCTCCAGCATCTCCTCGAAGGTGATGCGCTCCAGCCGGCGCGCATTCTTGGCCACGCGCGGATCGGTTGTGTATACGCCATCAACGTCGGTGTAGATCCGGCACTCGGCGGCCGTCAGTGCGGCGGCCAGCGCCACCGCCGTGGTGTCGGATCCGCCACGGCCCAGCGTGGTGATCGACCCCGCTTCGTCCACACCCTGGAAGCCCGCGACCACCACCACGCGACCCCCTTCGAGGTCTTCCCGGACGCGGGCAGCGTCGATGCTCCGTATCCGCGCCTTGTTATGGACGCTGTCAGTCAGGATGCGCACCTGCCCGCCGGTGTACGAACGGGCGGGGCATCCGCGGGCCTCGAGCGCCATGGACAGCAGGGCGATCGTCACCTGCTCCCCGGTGGAGAGCAGCACGTCGAGTTCCCGCCCCTCGGAGCGCGGCTGTATCTCGCGGGCCAGGGTCAGCAGACGGTCCGTCTCGCCGCTCATCGCCGAAACGACCACCACCACCGAGTGCCCCTCGCCGCGCAGGCGCAGTACGCGGTCGGCGACACGCGCGATGCGATCGGGGCTTCCCACGGAGGTGCCGCCGAACTTCAGTACCAGAAGGGACATGGATGCCCTCGAGCCTCAATCAGCCCGGAGTTTGACAAAGGCGGCTTCCTGGAGAAAGGGAGCCTGCCGTGCGCATGGGTAATGATACCCATTGTAACCCGCCGCGTCTCGATCGCCGTCCCAGGTCACAATGGCACGCGCTCCCGTACCCAGGGCTCCACCGACGCCAGGGCCGCGTCCAGGCCTTCGGGGTGTTGCCCGCCGGCCATGGCCATGTCCGGCCGGCCACCGCCACGGCCACCCACCTGACCGGCGACAAAGCCGACCAGGTCACCCGCCTTCAGGATGGCGGTCTCCCCTTTTGTCACGCCGGCCACCAGACTGACCTTGCCACCGGAAGTCACTGTTCCCAGTACCACCACGGACGGTCCGAGCTTCTGCTTCAGTTGATCCACCATCTCGCGCATGGCCTTCGGTTCCACGCCGTCGACCCGCCCCGCGAGCACCTTCAGCGGGCCCAGGTCGACCGCACGTCCGGCGAGGTCGCTTCCGGTCTGGCTGGCCAGCCGGCCGCGCAGCGCCGCGACTTCCTTCTCCAGTTCGCGGTTGCGTTCGAGCACCGACTGAAGCCTTTCCGGCACCTCGGATCGGCCGCCGCGCAGCAGATCCGCGACCTGATCCAGGGTCTCCACCTGCCGATCCATCCAGGCAAGCGCCGCCTGCCCCGCCACGGCCTCGATCCGTCGGATCCCGGCCGCCACCCCGCCCTCCGAAATGATCCGGAAGACGCCGATGTCGCCGGTGCGCCCGACGTGCGTTCCGCCGCAGAGCTCGGTGGAGCTCCCGATCCGGAGTACCCGCACGCTTTCGCCGTATTTCTCCCCGAACAGTGCGACCGCCCCCGAACTGAGCGCCGAATCAATGTCCATCAGACGTGTGTCCGTGGCCTCGTTGGCGAGAATCTCGGCATTCACCTGTTCCTCGATGGCACGCAGTTGCTCCGGAGTCACCGCCTCGAAATGCGCGAAGTCGAAACGCAGCCGGTCGGCATCGACCAGCGAGCCCTTCTGCTGGATGTGAGGCCCGAGCTGGTCGCGCAGCGCCTTGTGCAGCAGATGGGTCGCCGAGTGATGCCGCCGGATCGATTCGCGACGGGGACCCGCGACCGATGCCCGCAGCCGCATCCCGGTCTCCAGCCGCCCGGCACGGACCTGTCCCACGTGCAGGTGCGCCTCACCCTGTTTGCGGGTGTCGGCGACCTCGAAACGCACGCCAGAGGCCATCAGCGAGCCGACGTCACCGACCTGGCCACCGGATTCCGCATAAAACGGGGTCCTGTCGAGCACGACGACCCCCTGCTCGCCGAGTTCCAGGGCCTCCACACGGGCGCCGTCCCTGAGCAAGGCGAGGATTGTCCCCTCGTCTTCGAGCCGGTCATAGCCGGAGAAGTCGGTCCTGAGGTCCAGCTCCTCCGTGTCCGCGCCGCCAGCGGCAAAGTGACTTGCAGCGCGTGCGCGGCTGCGCTGAATCTCCATCGCCCTCTCGAATCCGTCGAGGTCCAGGTCCAGCCCGCGCTCGCGGGCAATGTCCCCCGTCAGGTCCACCGGGAACCCGTAGGTGTCGTAGAGCAGGAAGATGGTCTCGCCCGGGATCGTGGAACCTTCCAGATGTTCCAGATCCTCCTCAAGGATCCGGACGCCTTTTTCAAGGGTTTCGTGGAACTTCCTCTCTTCTTTCATCAAGACCTGCTGAAGGTTCTCCTGACCTTCCGCCAATTCCGGATAGGCGTCGCCCATCGTGGCAACCAGGGCGGGAATCAGGCGGTGCAGAAAGGGTTCGGAGCAGCCCAGCTTGTGGCCGTGGCGAGAGGCGCGCCGGACCACCCGGCGCAGCACATAGCCCCGGCCCTCGTTACCGGGCATCACGCCGTCCAGGATCAGGAACGCGATCGAACGGATATGGTCCGCGATGACCCGCAGGGAGGCGGATTCCAGATCCGTGGTATCGACGACCTCGGCCGCCGCCGTGATCAGGTCCCGGAAGATGTCGATCTCGTAGTTCGAGTGGACGCCCTGGAGCACCGCGGCGAGGCGTTCCAGTCCCATGCCGGTATCCACCGACGGGTGCGGCAGCGGCGTCAGGATGCCCTGGCTGTCGCGGTCGTACTGCATGAACACGAGGTTCCAGATCTCGATGTAGCGGTCCCCGTCCTCTTCCGGAGTCCCGGGCAGCCCGCCTGCCACGGAGGGTCCGTGATCATAGAAGATCTCGGTGGAGGGACCGCAGGGACCGGTGTCGCCCATCTGCCAGAAATTGTCCGAGCCACCCCCGGGCTTGTCGCCGATACGAATCACCCGCTCCGGCGCCAGCCCGATCTCGTCGACCCAGACTCCGTAGGCATCGTCGTCGGTCTCGTAGACCGTGACCCACAGCCGGTCGGCCGGGATCCCGATGGTCTCGGTAAGAAATTCCCACGCATAGGCAATCGCTTCGCGCTTGAAATAGTCGCCGAAGCTGAAGTTGCCCAGCATCTCGAAGAAGGTGTGATGCCGCGCTGTGTAGCCGACGTTCTCCAGGTCGTTGTGCTTGCCGCCCGCACGCACGCAGCGCTGGCTGCTGACCGCCCGCGTGTAGGGACGCTTCTCGCGTCCCAGGAAGACATCCTTGAACTGCACCATGCCGGAATTGGTGAACAGCAGGGTCGGATCGTTGCCGGGGACCAGCGGGCTCGAGGGGACCTCGGCGTGGCCGTGCCGGACAAAGAAATCAAGGAATCTTCGGCGGATTTCAGCGCTTTTCATCAAAGTCCATTGCAACCGTTACGGAAACGCCAAGGGTATCATGGGGTTGCTGCACTTGCGCACATTTCACCCCTGTTCCTGCACGCTTTCGGCCCACCGCGCGAGTGCCGAACGCGCCACCGACGCGGGGAAGCCGCGCTGCGTCAGGTGACGCAGCGCCCGCGCGGTCTCGGGGCCATTCTCGCGGAACGCGGGGAAATGCCGGCGGGCCTGTGACATGGCCCGTTCGACCCAATCCGCGTCGAGTTCGAGCAGGGCCTGATCCACCAATGCCGCCGACAGGGCATGGTGGGCGAGTTCCGCGCGGATGCGCAGCTCCCCGTAGCCCTGATCGGCGCGGTGCAGCGCCAGCGAGCGGGCGAACCGCTCTTCGCTCAGGTAGCCGTCAGCGCGCAGGCGCCCGAGCGCGGACGCCGCCACGGAAGCGGCGAACCCGCGCTGCTCCAGTTTCCTGCCCAGCTCGACACCGCTGTGCTCGCGTCGGGCAAGCAGGCGCAACCCGGCCGCATAGGCCGCGTCCGGGTCATCCCTCGGCGCTTTCCGGCTCTTCGCCCGCATGCTGGCGGCTGGGCAGGTAGACTGCTCGCAGCTTCTCCTCGATCTCACCGGCGAGATCGGGATTTTCCTTCAGGAACTGGCGCGCGTTTTCCCTGCCCTGCCCGATGCGCTCCCCGTTGTAGCTGTACCACGCACCGGCCTTGTCGATCAGTCCCTGCTTCACGCCCAGCTCGATCACCTCGCCCAGCCGCGAGATGCCCTCGCCGTAGAGGATCTCGAAGTGCGCCTCCTTGAACGGGGGCGCCATCTTGTTCTTCACCACCTTCACCCGGGTCTCGTTGCCGATCACCTCGTCGCCTCGCTTGATCGCGCCGATGCGGCGGATGTCCATCCGGACCGAGGCATAAAACTTCAGCGCATTGCCACCCGTGGTCGTCTCGGGACTGCCGAACATCACCCCGATCTTCATTCGAATCTGGTTGATAAAGATAACCAGAGTGTTTGATCTTTTGATGTTCGCGGTGAGCTTGCGCAGGGCCTGCGACATCAGGCGCGCCTGCAGGCCGACATGCGCGTCGCCCATCTCGCCCTCGATCTCGGCCTTCGGCGTGAGCGCCGCCACCGAGTCGACCACCACGAGATCGACCGCGCCGCTGCGGACGAGCATGTCGGCAATCTCAAGGGCCTGCTCGCCGGTGTCCGGCTGGGAGATCAGCAACTCGTCGACGTTCACGCCCAGCTTCTGGGCATAGCCCGGATCGAGGGCGTGCTCGGCATCAATGAAGGCGGCAGTCCCGCCCTGCTTCTGGCATTCCGCGACCACGTGCAGCGTCAGGGTCGTCTTGCCCGAGGATTCCGGACCGTAGATCTCGACTACACGCCCGCGGGGTACGCCGCCAATGCCCAGTGCGACGTCCAGGGCCAGCGAGCCGGTCGACACGACCTCGACGTCGCGCACGGCGGTTCCGTCCCCCATGCGCATCACCGCGCCCTTGCCAAACTGGCGCTCGATCTGTCCGAGCGCTGCAGAGAGCGCCTTCTTGCGGTTTTCGTCCACACGTTCCTCCTTGGAGTTTTCAGACGTTCCGGGCGGCCGGGAGTATCCCACACCCGGCCTTTCAGCCCAAGCGGGCACAGGCCCCGCGGGGTCCGGAAAGAGCCACCCGGGGACGGCTCAGTCCGTGGCCAGTTCGTGCTTCAGCAGCTGATGCAGGCACCAGGCCGCGGCCGCAGCGCGCACCTGTTCCCGGTTGCCCGGAAATACCCGTTCCGCGGTGCGGCAGCCCCGGCCCCGGCGCGCCCAGGCGAACCATACAAGCCCCACCGGCTTTTCCGGGCTGCCGCCGCCCGGTCCCGCGATTCCGGTAACCGCCACGGCGAGATCCGCGTCGGCACCGGCGAGCGCTCCGCGAGCCATCGCCTCGGCCACCGGGGCGCTCACCGCACCCCAGCGCTCGAGCAGCTCTGGCGCGACGCCCAGCATCTGCGTCTTCGAGGCATTGCTGTAGGTCACCCAGCCGCATTCGAACCAGGCGGAGCTGCCGGGCAGGTCGGTGAGGCGGGCGGCGATTACACCGCCGGTGCAGGATTCGGCGCTACACAGACGCAGATGCCGGTCCTGAAGCCGGGTCGCCAGCTCGGCAACAGGAGGCTCGGGCAGAGCCGGTGCCAGCGATCTTCCTTCGGTCCGAGATCCGGCGTCCACCATGAGCTGTTCCCCAAGATCCAGCAAAACGTTTACCGGTCAGCCGTACGGCACGCCGCTGCCGGAGACCTCCGATCGTTACCGCAGTGTAACGACAGGATGCAGCGCAACGGAAGGTCGCCGAGGGGGCTCATCCCTCCCCACCACAAGCCGTGGGAGCGGCTTCCAGCCGCGATCTTCGACGGATGCCTGCCGAAACCGGAATCGCGGCTGGAGGCCGCTCCCACAAACCCCCTTGCCCGGAATCGCGGCTGGAAGCCGCTCCCACAACCCCCTTG
>NZ_JAWLHP010000034.1:19270-33175 GCF_041690275.1 Thioalkalivibrio sp. | reverse complement strand
CTGATCAGTCCGATCGCGATGGAGGACGGTCTGCGCTTCGCGATCCGCGAGGGCGGCCGCACCGTCGGCGCCGGCGTCGTCTCCAAGATCATCGAGTGAGCAAAATGGCAAATCAGCGTATCAGAATCCGTCTCAAGGCCTTCGATCACCGTCTGATCGACCGCTCCGCCGCCGAGATCGTGGAGACCGCGAAGCGCACGGGCGCTCGGGTCAAGGGCCCCATCCCGCTACCGACCAAGCGCGAACTCTACACCGTGCTGATCTCGCCGCACGTCAACAAGGACGCGCGCGATCAGTACGAGCTGCGCACCCACAAGCGGCTGATGGACATCCTCGATCCGACGGACAAGACGGTGGATGCGCTGATGAAGCTGGACCTGGCCGCGGGCGTGAATGTGCAGATCAGGCTTAACTAGCGGTCAATTTTCTGCCATAATGCGTGGCTTTCCGTGGCCCGGCGGGTTTCGAGCCGCCGGGCCACGGCGTTAGGGCGCCTTCGAGGCGCACGGAAATCAGGAAGGGGTTACCAATGTCTCTTGGACTCATCGGTCGCAAGATCGGTATGACGCGGGTCTTTGCCGAGGACGGCGCGTCCTTGCCGGTCACGGTGGTGCAGGTCGGCCACAACCGCGTGGTGCAGCTCAAGCGCGCGGAGCGCGACGGCTACGACGCCGTGCAGCTGACCGCCGGGGCGCGCAAGCCCTCGCGGGTCTCGAGGCCCGAGGCGGGGCACTTCGCGAAGGCCTCGGTGCAGCCGGGTACCGGGCTCTGGGAGTTCCGCGTCGATGCGGGTCAGCTCGAGGGCATGTCCGAGGGCGACGAGATCGGCGTGAGCCTGTTCACCGAGGGGCAGGTGGTCGACGTGACGGCCCGGAGCAAGGGCAAGGGTTTTCAGGGTGTGGTCAAGCGCCACAACTTCCACATGCAGGACGCGACCCACGGCAACTCGCGCTCGCACCGGGCGCCGGGTTCGATCGGTCAGAACCAGACCCCGGGTCGCGTGTTCAAGAACAAGAAGATGGCGGGGCACATGGGCGCGGTGCGCACCACGACGCAGAATCTGAAGGTGGTACGCGTCGACAGTGACCGCGGGCTGTTGCTGATCCACGGGGCGGTGCCGGGCGCGCCCAGCGCCGACGTGATCATCCGTCCCGCCGTGAAGGCCAGGGGATAACAAGCGATGCAAGTGAATACCACGGATACCGCGACGGCGGTCGAGCTGTCGCCCGCCTGCTTCGAGCGTGACTTCAACGAGTCGCTGGTGCACCAGAGCGTGGTCGCCCACCTGGCCGGCGCGCGTTCGGGAACCCGGGCCCAGAAGGGCCGTTCCGAGGTCAGCGGCGGAGGCATCAAGCCGTTCCGTCAGAAGGGGACGGGGCGCGCCCGTGCCGGCACCATCCGCAGCCCGCTGTGGCGCGGGGGCGGCAAGGTCTTCCCGGCGGGTACGCGCGACTTCGGCCAGAAGGTCAATCGCAAGATGTACCGGGCCGCGATCGCCGCGATCCTCTCCGAGCTGCTGCGGCAGGATCGGCTGAAGATCGTCGAGGCGTTCGCGGTGGAGTCCGGGCGCACCCGCGATGCGGTGGCCGCGCTGTCGGCGCTCGGTCTGGAGTCCGGGGTGATCGTCACGGCGGAGAGTGACGCCAGCACGTGGCAGGCCCTGCGCAACCTCCGGAACATCGACATCGTCGCCGCGGCGGAGGTCAATCCGGTGGTGCTGGTGGGCGCCGAGACGGTGGTGATGACCACGGGCGCGGTGAAGCACATAGAGGAGTGGTTGGCATGAACCAGCGTCTGCTGCAGGTGATTCTGGGTCCGGTGGTGTCCGAGAAGTCCACCGCTGCCGGTGAAGTCGGTACGCACGTGTTCAAGGTGCGCCGCGACGCCACGAAATCCGAGATCAGGCAGGCGGTGGAGAAGATCTTCGAGGTGAAGGTGGATTCCGTTCGCACCCTGGTCCAGGACGGCAAGGTGAAGCGCTTCGGGCGTCAGTTCGGTCGCCGCAACCACTGGAAGAAGGCCTACGTCTCCCTTGCTGAAGGGCAGACGATCGAACTGGGCGAAGGAGAGCAGGTGTAAGCCATGGCGATCATGAAGACCAACCCAACCTCCGCGGGCCGCCGCCACGCGGTCAAGGTCCGGAGCCCGGAGCTGCATCCGGGCGCACCCTACGGGCCGCTTCTGGAGAAGAAGTCCAGGACGGGCGGCCGCAACAATCAGGGGCGCATCACGACCCGGCACATCGGCGGTGGCCACAAGCAGCACTACCGCCTGGTCGACTTCAAGCGCAACAAGGACAACGTCCCCGCGGTCGTCGAGCGCCTCGAATACGATCCGAACCGCAGCGCGCACCTGGCGCTGCTGAAGTACGCGGACGGTGAGCGCCGGTACATCATCGCGCCCAGGGGCCTGCGGGCGGGCGATGCCGTGCTGAGCGGAAGCCAGGCGCCGGTGCGCACGGGCAACGCGATGGAGCTGCGTTCGATTCCGGTCGGCACCGTGGTCCATTGCGTGGAGATGAGACCGGGCAAGGGCGCCCAGCTGGCGCGCTCTGCCGGAACCTCGGTGCAGGTGGTGGCCCGGGAGGGCCGGCACGCGACCCTGCGCCTGCGCTCCGGCGAGATGCGCCGGGTCCCTTCGGAATGCCGGGCGGTGGTCGGCGAGGTCGGCAACTCGGAGCACGCCCTGCGCAAGTTCGGCAAGGCGGGCGCGAAGCGCTGGATCGGCGTGCGCCCGACGGTGCGCGGGACGGTGATGAACCCGGTCGATCACCCGCACGGCGGCGGCGAGGGCCGCAACTTCGGTCTGCAGCCGGTGACCCCGTGGGGCGTCCCGACCAAGGGCTACAAGACCCGAAACAACAAGCGAACCGACCGCATGATCGTGCGTCGTCGGAAGAAGTAACGGAGTTCGAGCATGCCGCGTTCACTGAAGAAGGGTCCGTTCGTCGATCATCACCTGTTGAAGAAGGTCGATGTTGCGGTGGAAAAGAACGATCGCCGTCCGATCAAGACCTGGTCGCGCCGATCGATGATCATCCCGCAGATGGTGGGGCTGACGGTGGCCGTCCATAACGGTCGGCAGCACGTACCGGTGCTGGTGACGGAGAACATGGTCGGACACAAGCTCGGCGAATTCGCCGGCACCCGGACCTTCAAGGGTCACGTGGCCAACAAGAAGTCGCGTTAAGGAACTGTAATGAAGACGGATGAAACGATCGCGAAGCTGCGTTACGCGCGGATTTCGCCGCAGAAGGCGCGTCTGGTGGCGGACCAGGTCCGGGGCATGCCGGTGGAGCAGGCACTGAACGAGCTGGCCTTCAGCCCCAAGCGGGCCGCGGCGATGCTGAAGAAGGTCCTGGATTCCGCGATTGCGAATGCGGAGAACAACGACGGCGCGGATGTCGACGAGCTGCGCGTCACCCGGGTCCAGGTGGACGAGGGTCCGGTGATGAAGAGGATGCAGGCGCGGGCCAAGGGTCGCGGCAACCGCATCCTGAAACGGACCAGTCATATCCTGATTGGCGTCAGTGAAACGGGAGCGAGGTAGTCATGGGTCAGAAGGTACATCCAACCGGTATCCGCCTCGGCATCTCGCGCCCGTGGTCCGCCATCTGGTACGAGGACGGGGATGCATTCGGCAAGACGCTCAACGACGACCTGGAGCTGCGCGCCTTCCTGCGCAAGCGCCTGTCGCATGCGTCGGTCAGCCGCATCCAGATCGAGCGCCCGTCGCGTGCCGCGCACGTGACCATCCACACCGCGCGGCCGGGGATCGTGATCGGCAAGAAGGGCGAGGACATCGAGGCGCTGCGCCGCGAGGTCGCGGCGCGGTCCGGGCTCGAGGTGAGCAACGTCAAGATCAACATCGAGGAGATCCGCAAGCCGGAGGTCGACGCGCAGCTGGTGGCCGAGGGCATCGCCCAGCAGCTGGAACGCCGGATCATGTTCCGGCGCGCGATGAAGCGCGCGGTGGGCAATGCGGTGCGCCTCGGCGCCCAGGGCGTGAAGGTCCACGTGTCCGGCCGCCTGAACGGGGCCGAGATCGCGCGCTCCGAGTGGTACCGCGAGGGCCGCGTTCCCCTGCACACGCTGCGTGCCGACATCGACTACGGGTTTGCCGAGGCGAAGACGACCTACGGCGTGATCGGTATCAAGGTGTGGATCTTCAAGGGCGAGGTGTTCGGCCTGGATAGCGCCGCCGAGTCCCGGCCGGGCGCCACCAGCTAGGCCCGCCCAACAAGGAATTCGACATGCTGCAGCCAAAGAGAACCAAGTTCCGGAAGCAATTCAAGGGCAAGAACCGCGGTTTTGCCACCTCGGGCGCCAAGGTGAGCTTCGGTGAATACGGCCTTCAGGCCGTCGACCGTGGTCGCATCACTGCGCGCCAGATCGAGGCCGCCCGCCGTGCGATGGTCCGTCACATCAAGCGCGGTGGGAAGATCTGGATCCGGGTCTTTCCCGACGTGCCGGTGTCCAAGAAGCCCCTCGAGGTGCGCATGGGCAAGGGCAAGGGCAACGTGGAGTACTGGGTGTGCAAGATCCAGCCCGGTCGCATCCTCTACGAGATGGAGGGCGTGAACGAGGAAGTTGCGCGCGAGGCCCTTCGCCTGGCCGCGGCCAAGCTCCCGATCAAGACCACCTTCGCGCGCAGGCAGGTGATGTGATGAGGTTTGCAGAGCTGCAGAAGAAGAACGCCTCCGAGCTGACCGAAGAGCTGGACGGCCTGTACCAGGAGCAGTTTGCGCTGCGCATGCAGAAGGCGGTGGGTCAGCTCGCGCGTCCGGATCGCGTGAAGAAGGTCCGGCGCGAGATCGCCCAGATCCAGACGCTCATCAACCAACGCAAGCGGGCAGGATAAGAACATGAACGAAGAAGTGTCCAGGACCCAGCGTTCCATCATCGGGCGTGTGGTGAGCGACAAGACGGACAAGACCCGGACCGTGGTGGTGGAACGCCGCGTGCGGCACCCGCTGTACGGGAAGTTCATTCGCCGGAGCACCCGGCTGTACGTGCACGACGAGGGCAACGAGTCCCGCGCCGGTGACACCGTGCGCATCCGCGAATGCCGTCCGCTGTCGCGCATGAAGCGTTTCGCACTCGTGGAAGTGCTCGGCCGCGCCCCGGCCTGACCCGGCGCCCATTCGTTGGAGAATTAGTCATGATTCAAATGCAGACCGTTCTCGAGGCCGCCGACAACAGCGGCGCCCGCCGGGTGCAGTGCATCAAGGTGCTCGGGGGATCGCATCGCCGTTACGCGCGTGTCGGCGACGTGATCAAGGTGAGCGTGAAGGACGCGATTCCGCGCGGCAAGGTCAGGAAGGGCGACGTCTACAACGCAGTGGTGGTCCGCACCGCCTCCGGCGTGCGCCGCCCCGACGGCTCGGTGATTCGCTTCGACCGCAATGCCGCGGTGCTGCTGAACAACCAGCTGCAGCCGATCGGTACCCGTATCTTCGGGCCGGTGACCCGTGAACTGCGTGGCGAGAAGTTCATGAAGATCATCTCGCTGGCGCCCGAAGTCTTGTGAGGCAGGCATGAATAAGATTCGCAAGGGTGATGATGTGATGGTCATCACCGGCAAGGACAAGGGGCGCCGCGGCACCGTGCTGCGGGTCTTCCCGGACAGCCGCGTCCTGGTGCAGAACATCAATATGGTGAAGAAGCACCAGAAGCCGAACCCGAACATGGGTCGGACCGGCGGGATCATCGAGAAAGAGATGCCGATTCACGTCTCGAACGTGATGCTGTTCAACCCGGCCGCCGCGAAGGGTGACCGGGTTTCCTTCAAGACCCTCGAAGACGGTCGCAAGGTTCGGGTGTTCCGCTCGAACGGCGAAGTCGTCGACGCATAAGGGCGGAATGAGAGCCATGGAACGTTTGAGAGCGCAGTACCTGGAGTCGGTGATCCCGGCCCTGCAGGAGAAATTCCAGTACGCGAACGTGATGGAGGTTCCCCGGATCACCAAGATCACGCTGAACATGGGACTGGGCGATGCGGTTGCCGACAAGAAGGTGATCGATCACGCCATGTCGGACATGACCGCGATTGCCGGCCAGAAGCCGGTGGTCACCAAGGCCCGGAAATCCATCGCGGCCTTCAAGATCCGCGACGGTTACCCGATCGGATGCAAGGTGACGCTGCGGCGTGGGCGCATGTACGAATTTCTCGATCGGCTGATCAACGTCGCGATTCCCCGCGTCCGTGACTTCCGCGGATTCAGTCCGCGGGCCTTCGATGGCCGCGGCAATTACAGCCTGGGTGTGAAGGAACAGATCATCTTCCCCGAGATCGACTACGACCGCATCGACAAGATCCGCGGGATGGACATCACCATCACCACCAACGCAAAGAACGACGAGGAGGCGAAGGCATTGCTCGAGGCCTTCCGCTTCCCCTTCCGGACGTAACCCGAGGTTCCCGAGAAATGGCAAAGGTTTCGATGATGATGCGCGAGCAGAAGCGCGCAAGGCTGGTGCAGAAGTACGCGGCGCGCCGGGCCGAACTGAAGGCCAAGGTGCTGGACGAGTCACTGCCCGGCGAAGAGCGCATGGCGGCCATGCAGGCGCTGCAGAAGCTTCCGCGCGACTCGAGTCCTGTGCGCAGGCGCAACCGCTGCGGTATCACCGGACGACCGAAGGGCTACTACCGCCGGTTCGGTCTCGGCCGCAACAAGCTGCGCGAGTACGCGATGCGCGGCGAGATTCCGGGACTGCGCAAGGCCAGTTGGTAAGGAGAACAGAATCATGATGACCGATCCGATTGCCGACCTGCTGACCCGGGTGCGGAATGCCCAGCGGGCCGAGAAGAAGACCGTCGCGGTCCCCTACAGCCGCACCAAGGAGGCGATCCTGAAGGTCTTCGCGGAAGAGGGCTATGTCGCCGACGTCGGCGCCGAGGGCGAGGGCGCGTCCAGGCAGCTGCGCGTGACCCTGAAGTATTTCCAGGGGCGCGGCGTGATCGAGAATATCGAGCGCATCAGCCGTCCGGGTCTGCGGATCTACCGTGGCAAGGACGAGCTGCCCCGAATCCACGCGGGCCTCGGCGTCGCGGTGGTCTCCACCCCGAAGGGGGTGATGACCGACCGTGCGGCACGAGCCCTGGGCCAGGGCGGCGAAGTGCTCTGCAAGATCTATTGAGGAAACTGTCATGTCTCGGGTAGCAAAAAGACCGCTCGACCTGCCGGCAGGGGTGTCGCTGGAGATGAGTGGGCAGGAAATCACCGTGAAGGGCCCCAAGGGCGAGATCAGCATGCGCTGTCCCGAAGCGGTGGAGGTGTCCATCGAGGGCAACGTCGCGACCGTGTCGCCGGCGGCGAACAACGACAACCCCGCTCTCGCAGGTACCATCCGCTCGGTCCTGGGCAATCACGTGCATGGTGTGAGCCAGGGCTTCGAGCGCGCCCTCGAACTCGTCGGCGTCGGTTACCGGGCGCAGGCGCAGGGCAAGGTGCTGAACCTGTCGCTGGGCTATTCGCACCCCATCGCGTTCCAGATTCCCGACGGCATCAGCATCGAGACGCCGAGTCAGACGGAGATCGTGGTCAAGGGACATGACTGTCAGCAGGTGGGGCAGGTCGCCGCGAACATACGGGATTTTCGTCGCCCGGAGCCGTACAAGGGCAAGGGCGTGAAGTACAAGGGCGAGCGCATTCTGCGTAAAGAAGCCAAGAAGAAGTAGGGTGTAACCGTGGACAAGAAAGAGTCGAGACTCAGAAGGGCGCGCCGCGCGCGGTACAAGATCCGGGAACTGGGGGCGCACCGCCTGTGCGTGCACCGCACGCCCCGCCATATCTACGCGCAGATCGTCGCGCCCAGCGGCGACGCGGTGCTCGCGGCAGCGTCCACGGTCGAGTCCGGGGTCCGCGGCGAGCTGGGATACACGGGCAATACGGAGGCCGCCGCGCGGGTGGGACGGCTGATCGCCGAGCGGGCCCGCGCAGCGGGGATCGACAGGGTCGCCTTCGACCGCGCGGGATTCCGCTATCACGGGCGGGTGCAGGCGCTGGCCGAGGCCGCCCGCGAAGGCGGGCTGCAGTTCTGATCGGACCCGATTTCACCGGAGAGAGCAATGGCACGTAACGAAGCAAGCGAAGCCACGGACGGGCTGCAGGAAAAACTGATCAGCGTCAATCGGGTCGCGAAGGTGGTCAAGGGCGGTCGCCAGTTCCGTTTCGCCGCGCTGACCGTGGTCGGCGACGGCGACGGGCGCGTCGGCTACGGGTACGGCAAGGCCCGGGAGGTGCCGCTGGCGATTCAGAAGGCGATGCAGCAGGCGCGTCAGAACCTGACGACCGTCCGGTTGAACCAGGGAACGCTGCACTACGCGGTGAACGGCTACCATGGCGCGGCGAACGTCTACATGCAGCCGGCATCCGAGGGAACGGGAGTGATCGCCGGTGGCGCGATGCGCGCGGTGCTCGAGGTGGCGGGGGTGCGCAACGTGCTCGCCAAGTGCGTCGGCTCGCGCAACCCCATCAACGTGGTGCAGGCGACGATCAACGGCCTCGCGGCCGTCGACGATCCCGAAATGGTCGCCGCGAAGCGCGGCAAGACCCTCGAAGAAATCACGGGTTGAAGATGAACAAGCTCAGACTCACGCTGGTCCGTTCCACTGCGGGCCGACTGGCCAACCACAAGGCCTGCGTCCGGGGGCTCGGTCTGCGCAAGACGCAGAGCACCTCCGTGGTGGAGGCCACGCCCGAGAACCTGGGCATGGTGCGCAAGGTGGCGTACCTGCTGAAGGTCGAGGAGGCCTGACCATGCGCATGAACGAACTGCTTCCGACCCCTGGCTCCCGGGCCAAGGCCAAGCGCCTCGGGCGGGGTATCGGCTCCGGCCTCGGCAAGACCTCGGGGCGCGGTCACAAGGGACAGAAGTCCCGCTCCGGCGGCTACCACAAGGTGGGCTTCGAGGGCGGTCAGATGCCGCTGCAGCGTCGTCTGCCGAAGGTCGGCTTCCGCTCCCGGACCCTGAAGCGCACTGCCGAGGTGCGTCTGCACGAGCTGCAGCGGGTGGAGGGTGACGTGACCCTCGAGTCGCTGAAGGCGGCCGGGCTGGTTCCGGGCGGCGCCGAGCGCGCCAAGGTCTTCGCCTCCGGCACCCTGGACAAGCCACGCGTGCTGCGTGGCATCGCCGTCACCACCGGTGCCCGGGTCGCGATCGAGGCCGCCGGCGGGCGCGTCGAGGAGTAACGATGGCACGGGGAGCGGCAGCAAAGGGTGGCGGCCTGGCGGGGTTTTCCGAACTCCGCCAGCGGCTGCTCTTCGTGCTGGGTGCGCTGGTGGTCTACCGTATCGGCACCTTCATCCCGGTGCCGGGGATCAACCCGGTCGCGGTCGCGAGCTTCTTCGAGCAGCACAGCGGCACGATCCTGGACATGTTCAACATGTTCTCGGGAGGCGCGCTGGAACGCCTGTCCATCTTCGCCCTCGGGGTGATGCCCTATATCTCCGCGGCGATCATCATGCAGCTGCTGGCGGCGACCGTCCCGCACCTGCAGCAGCTGAAGAAGGAAGGCGAGTCCGGGCGCCGCAAGATCACCCAGTACACGCGCTACGGCACGGTGCTGCTGGCGCTCTTCCAGAGCATCGGGATCTCGGTCGCGCTGAGTGGCCAGACCATCCAGGGCATGCCGATGGCCCTGACGCCGGTACACATCTTCATTCCGACGGTGGTCGTATCGCTGGTGACGGGAACGATGTTCCTCGTCTGGCTGGGCGAGCAGATCACGGAACGCGGTGTGGGTAACGGCATCTCGATCATCATCTTCGCGGGTATTGTCGCGGGCCTGCCGGCGGCGATCGGCGGGACGCTGGAGCTTGCGCGCACCGGCGAACTGGCCGCGGCCTTTGTGGTCATCCTGCTGGTGCTGGCGCTGGCGGTCACGGCCTTCGTCGTCTTCGTCGAGCGCGGTCAGCGGCGGATCACGATCAACTACGCGAAGCGCCAGGTGGGCCGCAAGGTGATCGGTGGCCAGTCCAGCCATCTGCCGCTGAAGCTGAACATGGCGGGCGTGATCCCGCCGATCTTCGCCTCGAGCATCATCCTGTTTCCGGCGACGCTGGGACAGTGGTTCGGGCAGGCGGAGGGCATGGGGTGGCTCCGGGAGATCTCGACCACGCTGTCACCCGGGCAGCCCCTTTACGTGGCATTCTATGCGGCGGCGATCATCTTCTTCTGCTTCTTCTACACCGCGCTGGTCTTCAACTCGCGCGAGACCGCGGAGAACCTGAAGAAGCAGGGGGCCTTCGTGCCGGGCATCCGTCCGGGCGTGCAGACGGAGCGGTTCATCGACGGCGTGATGACGCGCCTGACCGCGGTCGGCGCCATCTACATCACCGCGGTGTGCCTGCTGCCCGAGTTCCTGATCCTGTACTGGAACGTGCCGTTCTATTTTGGTGGCACCTCGCTGCTGATCATCGTGATCGTGACGATGGACTTCATGTCGCAGCTGCAGGCACACCTGATGTCGCACCAGTACGAAGGACTGATGCGCAAGGCGAATCTCAAGGGTTTCGGCGGAAGCAACATCCGCTAGGTTTTGGAGAGAGACGAAATGAAGGTGAGAGCATCAGTGAAGCCGATCTGCCGCAACTGCAAGCTGATCCGGCGTCATGGCGTGGTCCGCGTGATCTGCAGCGACCCGCGCCACAAGCAGCGTCAGGGCTGACGGTCATGGCAACACGCGCCAACCCGATGGATCACGACGGGTCCGGCGCCGGCCTGGGCATTGGCTCTGCCGCAAGCGGGAAGGCGCCAGGTTGCGCGCCCCGCGGGCGGTCTTCACGCGAATTCGCGCTTGAGCACAAGCAGGTCTTTGGCTATAATAATCGGCTTTGCCGAATTTGATGGAGAGTTTGGATGGCTCGCGTCGCTGGTATCAACATTCCCGACCAGAAGCACACCGTGATCGCACTGACCGCGATCTACGGGATCGGCAGGACGCGCGCCCGCCAGATCTGTGAGGCTGCCGGCGTCCGCGAGGACATCAAGGTGCGTGACCTGACCGATGCCGAGGTGGAGAACCTGCGCGCAGCGGTCGGCCGCGTCCCCGTCGAGGGTGACCTGCGACGGGAGATCAGCATGAACATCAAGCGGCTGATGGACCTGGGCTGCTATCGCGGCATTCGCCACCGCCGCGGCCTGCCCGTGCGCGGGCAGCAGACCCGCACCAACGCGCGCACCCGCAAGGGTCCTCGCCGTCCGATTCGCAAGTAATCTTCCCGGGACCCAGTCAATGGCACAACCGCAATCCAAGACCAAGAAAAAGGTCCGAAAGAACGTGGCCGAGGGCGTTGCCCATGTCTACGCCTCGTTCAACAACACGATCATCACCATCACGGATCGCCAGGGCAACACGCTGAGCTGGGCCACCTCCGGCGGTTCCGGCTTTCGTGGATCGCGCAAATCGACTCCGTTCGCCGCGCAGGTCGCTGCGGAGCGGGCGGGTTCCGCCGCCCAGGAGCACGGCGTGAAGAACCTCGAGGTGCTCGTGAGGGGTCCGGGGCCGGGACGGGAATCCGCGGTGCGTGCGCTGAACAACGTGGGATTCAAGATCACGAACATCAGCGACATCACCCCCATTCCGCACAACGGCTGCCGTCCGCCGAAGAAGCGGCGTGTCTGAACCGATTCGGAGTTGATTCATGGCCCGTTATATTGGACCGAAGTGCAAGCTTAGCCGTCGCGAGGGTGCCGACCTCGGCCTGAAGAGCCGGGCGCGTGCCCTGGAGACCAAGTGCAAGCTCGACAAGGCGCCGGGACAGCACGGCGATCGCCGCACGCGCCTCTCCGACTACGGGGTGCAGCTGCGGGAGAAGCAGAAGCTGCGGCGTACCTACGGAGTGCTCGAGAAGCAGTTCCGTAATTATTACCAGGAGGCCTCGCGCCTGAAGGGCTCGACCGGTGACAACCTCCTGCGCCTGCTCGAGGGCCGGCTCGACAACGTGGTCTACCGCATGGGTTTCGGCGGCACGCGTTCCGAGGCCCGGCAGCTGGTGTCGCACCGGGCCATTCTGGTCAACGGGCGCACGGTGAACATCCCGTCCTACCAGGTGTCGCCCTCCGACGTGATCTCGGTGCGCGAGAAGGCCCGCAAGCAGGTGCGCATCCGGGATGCACTGACCCTGGCCGAGCAGGCCGGGCTTCCCGGCTGGGTCGAGGTGGACAGCAGCAAGTTCGAGGGCGTCTTCAAGGCGTTGCCCGATCGGACCGACCTCCCGGCCGACATCAACGAGTCGCTGGTGGTCGAGTTGTACTCGAAGTAACGCTGGTACGCAGGAGCGCACATGCAAGTGAATGAACTGGTCAACAAGCAGCACATCGAGGTCGAGGCCGAGAACCGGAGCAAGGCGAAGGTGGTCCTGGAGCCGCTCGAGCGCGGGTTCGGGCACACGCTCGGCAACGCCCTGCGAAGGGTGCTGCTGTCTTCGATCACCGGTACCGCGATCGTCGAGGTTGAGATCGAGGGCGTGCTTCACGAGTACTCCACGATCGAGGGGGTGCAGGAGGACGTTGTCGATATCCTGCTGAACCTCAAGGGCGTGTCGCTGCGCATGCACAGCCGCGAGGAGGCCGTGCTTTCGCTGCGGAAGCAGGGCCCGAGCGTGGTCACGGCCGCCGATATCAAGCTGGATCACGACGTGGAGCTGGTGAATCCGGACCACGTGATCGCGAACATCAACAAGAACGTGGAGCTGGCGATGTCCCTGCGCCTGCGCACGGGCCGCGGTTACGAGCCGGTCGCGGCCCGCCGCCAGGCCGACATGGAGGAGACCACCATCGGACGCCTGATGCTGGACGCCAGCTTCAGCCCCATCCGGCGCGTGGCCTACCGTGTCGAGAGCGCCCGTCTTGCGCAGCGTACCGACATGGACCGCCTGGTGCTCGAACTCGAGACCAACGGGGCGATCGCCCCGGATGACGCGGTGCGGCAAGCCGCGGGCATCCTGCAGCGGCAACTGTCGCCGTTCGTGGATCTCAAGGAGACCGGGCCCGAGCCGGGCCGTCCCGGCGTCGGGCCGGTCGATCCGGTGTTGCTGCGGCCGGTCGACGAACTCGAACTCACCGTGCGCTCGGCCAATTGCCTGAAGGCCGAGAACATCTATCACATCGGTGACCTCGTGCAGCGTACCGAGGTGGAGCTGCTGCGTACGCCAAACCTCGGCAAGAAGTCCCTGACCGAGATCAAGGACACGCTCGCGAGCCACGGCCTGTCCCTGGGCATGCGTCTGGAGAACTGGCCGCCGCCGGGACTGCAGGAAACCACGGAATAACAACAACGGCCCACGCCGGACTGACAAAACCAGGTAACTCTCATGCGTCATCGCAATATCGGTCGGCAACTCAGCCGGAACAGTTCGCACCGCAAGGCCACGCTGCAGGCGTTGACCGTGTCCCTGTTTCGACACGAACTGATCAAGACCACGCTGCCCAAGGCGAAGGAACTGCGACGGGTGGCCGAGCCGCTGATCACGCTGGGGAAGAAGGACTCGGTGCATACCCGTCGGGTGGCCTTCTCGCGCCTCCGTGACAAGGAGATGGTCGGCAAGCTGTTCACCGACCTCGGGCCGCGCTTCCAGGAGCGGCCGGGCGGCTACCTCCGCATCCTCAAGTGCGGCTACCGGGCCGGCGACAACGCGCCGATGGCCTATGTGGAACTGCTGGACCGGCCGGAGCCTTCCGCCGCCGACTGATCCTTGCGGGTTCGCAACAACGAAGAAGCCGGCCTCGAGCCGGCTTCTTCGTTGCTGGCGTCCGCTGGCGTTCGTGCCGCTGCCAGGGGTGCCGGTGGGGTATTGTGGGAGCGGCTTCCAGCCGCGATGCCCTTTCGTCGCACCATGCCCGATCGCGGCCGGAGGCCGCTCCCACATGCGGCTTCCAGCCGCGATGCCCCTTCGCCCCA
>NZ_JAWLHP010000034.1:0-19170 GCF_041690275.1 Thioalkalivibrio sp. | reverse complement strand
GCGGCTTCCAGCCGCGATGCCCTTTCGTCGCACCATGCCCGATCGCGGCCGGAGGCCGCTCCCACATGCGGCTTCCAGCCGCGATGCCCCTTCGCCCCACCATGCCCAATCGCGGCCGGAGGCCGCTCCCACAGCCCCCAGCCGCGATGCCCACCGGTGATCAGCCCGGCCCGCCCCCGGATGCAACCCGGGTCTTCCGGCGGTTCTGCGAAGATTCCGGGTCGAGCCCCAGAATGGGTGCCAGGAAGCGACCGGTGTGGCTGGCCGGCGTGGTGGCGACGGTCTCCGGGGTGCCGGCCACGAGGATCCGGCCGCCCTGGTCGCCGCCCTCGGGCCCGACGTCGATCAGCCAGTCCGCCGTCTTGATCACGTCGAGGTTGTGCTCGATGACCACCACCGTGTTGCCATGGTCGCGCAGCCGGTGGAGGACGGTCAGGAGCTGCTCCACGTCGTGGAAGTGCAGGCCGGTGGTCGGTTCGTCGAGGATGTACAGGGTGCGCCCGGTGTCCCGCTTGGAGAGCTCGCGCGCGAGCTTGATGCGCTGCGCCTCGCCGCCGGACAGGGTGGTTGCGTTCTGACCCAGCTGGATGTAGGACAGGCCAACGTCCATCAGGGTCTCCAGCTTGCGGCGGATCACCGGGACCGCGGCGAAGAATTCGAGGGCATCCTCCACCGTCATCTCCAGCACCTCGTGGATGTTCCGGCCCTTGTACCGGACCTCCAGCGTCTCGCGGTTGTAGCGCTGGCCCCGGCAGACGTCGCAGGGCACGAAGACGTCCGGCAGGAAATGCATCTCCACCTTGATCACGCCATCCCCCTGGCATGCCTCGCAGCGGCCTCCGCGGACGTTGAACGAGAAGCGGCCGGGCCTGTAGCCGCGGGAGCGCGCCTCTCCGGTCGCCGCGAACAGTTCGCGGATCGGGGTGAACAGGCCGGTGTAGGTCGCGGGGTTGGACCGCGGAGTGCGCCCGATCGGGCTCTGATCGATGTCGACCACCTTGTCGATGTACTGGAGTCCGTCCACGCGTTCGTGGGCCGCCACTTCGTGAGCGCCGCGGTGCAGGATGTTGGCGACCGCCGGGTACAGGGTGTCGTTCACGAGCGTGGACTTGCCCGAGCCCGAAACGCCGGTCACGCAGGTGAGCAATCCGATCGGGAACGTCGCATCGATCGCCTTCAGGTTGTTGCCGCGGGCGCCCACCACGGTCAGGAGGCGCTCGGGGTCGGCCTCGCCGCGCCGTTGCGGGATCGGGATGGACCGCTGTCCGGTGAGGTAGGCGCCGGTCAGGGAGTCCGGGTGTTCCGCGATCTCCTCCGGCCGGCCGCTGGCCACGATCCGGCCGCCGTGCCGGCCCGCGCCGGGCCCGATGTCCACCACGAAGTCGGCGCGGCGGATGGCCTCCTCGTCGTGTTCGACCACGATCACGGTATTGCCGAGGTCGCGCAGGTTCAGGAGGGTCCGGAGCAGCCGCTCGTTGTCGCGCTGGTGCAGGCCGATCGATGGCTCGTCCAGGATGTACATCACGCCCACCAGTGCGGAGCCGATCTGCGACGCGAGGCGGATGCGCTGGGCCTCGCCGCCGGAGAGGGTCTCGGCCTGCCGGTCCAGCGTCAGGTAGTCCAGGCCGACGTCGACGAGGAAGCCGAGCCGCGCATCGATCTCGCGCACGATCTTCTCGGCGATCCGCGCGAAGCGTCCCGGTAGCCGCAGCCCCTGGAAGAATTCCCGCGCACCGGCCACGCTCGTGCGGGTGATCGCCGGCAGGTTCCGGCCGTCGATGAACACGTGGCGCGCCGCGGCGCCGAGGCGGGTGCCGTCGCACTCGGGGCAGGGATGGCTCGCCAGATAGCGCCCCAGTTCCTCGCGCACGGCGGGAGAATCTGTCTCCCGATACCGTCGCTCGAGGTTGGGGATCACCCCCTCGAAGCGGCGGGTCTCGGAGCGCATGCGGCCATCGGCGCCGGGATAGGAGAAACGGATCTTCTCGGCACCGGAACCGTGCAGGATCACCGCCCGCACGGATGCCGGCAGGTCGCGCCAAGGGGTCTCGACGTTGAAGCCGTAGTGCTGCGCGAGGCTCAGCATCATGCTGAAATACCAGGCATTGCGACGGTCCCAGCCGCGCACCGCGCCACCCGCGACGCTCAGTTCCGGGACCGCGACCACCCGCTCGGGATCGAAGAACTGACGTACCCCGAGCCCGTCGCAGGCCGGGCAGGCCCCGGCCGGGTTGTTGAAGGAGAACAGACGGGGCTCCAGCTCCCGGATCGAGTAGCCGCATACGGGGCAGGCGAAGCGGGCCGAGAAGACCAGCGGTGCCCGTTCCGGTGCATCCATCCACGCGACCAGCGCCAGGCCATCCGCAAGCTCGGTGGCGGTCTCGAAGGACTCGGCCAGCCGCTGCCGGATATCGTCGCGCACCCTGAAGCGGTCGATCACGATCTCGATGTCATGTTTGCGCTTCGGGTCGATCGGTGGCAGCGCATCGAGGTCGACGATCTCACCGTTGATGCGCGCCCGCAGGAATCCCTGGGCACGCATCGTCTCCAGCTGACGGCTGTGCTCGCCCTTGCGCCCGCGCACGATCGGGGCCAGCAGCATCAGGCGGTCGCCCTCGGGCAGCGCCAGCACCTGGTCCACCATCTGGGAGATGGTCTGGGCGGCGAGCGTTGCGCCGTGTTCGGGGCAGCGCGGTTCCCCGGCGCGGGCGAACAGCAGGCGCAGGTAGTCGTAGATCTCGGTGATGGTCCCGACGGTGGAACGGGGGTTGTGGGAGGTGCTCTTCTGTTCGATGGAGATCGCGGGGGAGAGCCCCTCGATCAGGTCGACGTCGGGCTTCTCCATCATCGACAGGAACTGGCGCGCGTACGTGGACAGACTCTCGACGTACCGCCGCTGGCCTTCCGCGAACAGCGTGTCGAAGGCGAGCGAGGACTTGCCCGAGCCGGATACGCCGGTGACGACGATCAGCTGTTCCCGTGGCAGGTCGAGGTCCACGTTCTTCAGGTTGTGCGTGCGAGCGCCGCGGATCCGGATCGTGGCCATGTTGTCCCCGAGTGGATGAGGTCCTGTTGCCGAACCGGATATGGTAGCACTGCCGTGAATGCGTTCCGGGATTCCTGCGAGTGCCAGGGAGGACGGTGCCGGGGGAGCCGCCCGCGGGACGCCGTATACACGTCCATGTAGGCTTGACGGCAGCATCCCTGCTGCCGACACCCGCGGGCGGCTCCCCCGGCACCGTTCTCTTCGGCCCCGGGTGCCGCCGGGTACCGGGGCTCCGCGGCCAGAGAGCTGACCCCCTGCAGCGTTGGGGTGCCATTCCCTGCGGGTTCATTCCCTGTAAGATTCCGCAACCATTGAAGCGGCGAGGACCGAACACACGCCATGACGCCCACCGAGCTGCGCGCCACATCCGGACTTGCCGCGATCTATGCGGTGCGCATGGTCGGGCTGTTCATGGTGCTGCCGGTGCTGGTGCTGTACACCGGCGTGCTTCCCGGTGCCACCCCGTTCCTGATGGGGCTGGCGCTCGGGGTCTACGGCCTGACCCAGGCGCTGCTGCAGATTCCATTCGGAATCCTGTCCGACCGTGTCGGCCGAAGGCCGCTGATTGCGCTGGGCCTTGTGCTGCTGATCGTCGGAAGCGTGGTGGCCGCGCTGGCGGAAACGGTGTACGGGCTGATCGTCGGCCGGGCGCTGCAGGGCTCCGGGGCGGTGGCGGCGGTGGTGCTGGCCCTCACCGCCGACCTGATCACGGAGGAGCGCCGCACCCGTGCCCTGGCGGTGATCGGGCTCTCGATCGGATTGACCTTCACCGCGGCGATGGTGCTGGGCCCCCTGGTGGACCGCTGGTTCGGGCTGTCGGGCATCTTCTGGCTGACCGCGGGCCTGGGGGTGGTGGCCCTGCTGCTGCTGTTCTTCTGGGTGCCCCGGCCGCTGCACTCGCTGCCGCACCCGGATATGGTGCCGATCCGCGGCGGGCTGTCGCAGGTGCTGCGGGACCGCGAGCTGATGCGGCTGAACGTCGGCGTGTTCATCCTGCACATGACGCTGGCGGCGAATTTCCTGGTGCTGCCGCTGATGCTGGTGACCGGCCTCGATCTGCCCCCGGCGCAGCATTACCAGGTCTACCTGCCGGTACTGGTGCTGGGCTTCGCGCTGATGATTCCCATGGTGATCCGGGCCGAGCGCAGGCGCGCACTGAAGTCCTCGCTGCTGGTGGCCATCGCCGTGCTGCTGGTGGTGCAGGGGCTCCTGCCCTTCGCGAATCACTGGCTGATCCTGGGCCTGGTGCTGGTGCTGTTCTTCGCCGCATTCAACCTGCTCGAGGCGATGCTGCCTTCGCTGGTGGCGAAGACCGCGCCGGTGATCGAGAAGGGCACCGCAATGGGGGTCTTCGCCTCCAGCCAGTTCCTCGGGATCTTCGCCGGCGGCGTATTTGGCGGTGCGTTGATGGCCTACGTCGGGCCGACCGGGGTCTTCGCGCTCGGCCTGGTGGGGGCGATGCTCTGGCTCGTCGTTGCCGGCACCATGGCGCCTCCGAGCCACCTGTCGAACCGCGCCTACGGGCTTCCGCCGCCCTGGCGTTCGGCGGTCGGGGAGCTGGAGTCCCGGATCGGGGAGCTGGCCGGTGTCGGCGAGGTGCGCGTGAGTGCGCACGAGGGGGCGGTCTACCTGAAGGTGGATCCGGCGTGCTTCGACGAGGGCGGGCTGCGCGTCCTGTTCACCAGCTGGCCAGCGCAGTCCACCGAACGGAATTGACCCGCATGGCGGAGCACCGGATCGACAGGAATCATGATTTTCACGTTAAACTAACCCGCCCGATCCAGCGAGCGAACGACAAGGAGGAGCCATGGCCCGCGGAGTGAACAAGGTAATCCTGATCGGCAATCTCGGTGCCGACCCCGAAAAGCGTGAAACGCCGGCGGGCCTGACCATCACCAACCTGCGGCTGGCAACCAGCGAGCAGTGGACCGACAAGCAGAGCGGCGAAAAGCGCGAGAACACCGAATGGCACCGGGTGGTGCTGTTCGGACGTCTCGGCGAGATTGCGGCCCAGTACCTGGGCAAGGGCTCGCAGGTCTACATCGAAGGCCGTATCCAGACGCGCAAGTGGCAGGGCCAGGATGGCCAGGACCGCTACACCACGGAGATCGTCGCCAACGATATGCAGCTGCTGGGAGGGCGTGGCGGCGGCGGCTCCCAGGGCGAACAGGGCCGCGTGTCCGACAACGGATGGGGCGATCAGGGTGGCGGCGGCGGCTCCCCGAGCCGTGCGCCGATTCAGGATGACGATGTCCCGTTCTGACCGGCGGGTTGCGGGTCCCTCTGGTAGTACCGCCGTGCAGCACGCGGAGTCGACCGTGGTGTCGACCCGCCCGATGCGGAGTTCGGTCACTGCGCCCCGTTCCGATGGCGCGGTACCGACGGTCCACGCACCGCCCGTGCGTCGTGTCCATATCCAGACGCACGGTTGCCAGATGAACGAGTACGACTCCTCGCGGATGCTCGATGCCCTGCGCGAGCTGCACGGCACGGAGGTCACCGACGACCCGGCCAGCGCCGATCTGCTGCTGCTGAACACCTGCTCGATCCGGGAGAAGGCGCAGGAAAAGGTCTTCTCGCTGCTCGGAAGGTGGCGCGCGCTGAAGGAACGCCGGCCGGAGGTGATCATCGGCGTCGGTGGCTGCGTCGCGAGCCAGGAGGGCACTGCGCTGCGGGAGCGCGCACCCTTTGTCGATCTGGTCTTCGGGCCGCAGACGCTGCACCGGCTGCCGCAGCTGGTCGAGCAGGTCCGCCGCACGCGCACGCCGGCGGTGGACATCAGCTTTCCGGAGATCGAGAAGTTCGATCGCCTGCCGGAGCCGCGGGCCAGCGGCGCCAGCGCCTTCGTGTCGGTGATGGAGGGCTGCAGCAAGTACTGCAGCTTCTGCGTGGTTCCGTACACGCGCGGCGAGGAGATCAGCCGGCCCTTCGACGACGTGATCGCCGAGGTCGCGGGCCTCGCGGCTCAGGGCGTGAAGGAGATCAACCTGCTCGGGCAGAACGTGAACGCCTACCGGGGAGCGACCCACGATGGCGACAGCGCGGATCTGGCACTCCTGATCCACTACGTGGCGGCGGTGGACGGCATCGAGCGGGTGCGCTTCACCACCTCCCACCCGGTGGAGTTCTCCGACCGTCTGATCCAGGCCTATGCCGACGAACCGAGACTGGTCAGCCACCTGCACCTCCCGGTGCAGAGCGGCTCGGACCGGATCCTCGCGCTGATGAAGCGCGGCCACACGGTGCTCGAGTACAAGTCGAAGATCCGACGGCTGCGGGCGCTGCGGCCGGATCTCGACCTGTCATCGGACTTCATCGTCGGGTTTCCGGGCGAGACCGAAGAGGATCACGCGGCGACCGTGCGCCTGGCGGAGGAGCTGAACTTCGACTTCTCGTTCAGCTTCATCTACAGCGCCCGTCCCGGGACGCCGGCGGCCGGACTGCCGGACGACGTGCCGATGGCCGTGAAGAAGCGGCGGCTGCAGGAGTTGCAGGCAATACTCGAGGCCCAGGGTCAGGCGCGCAACCAGGCGATGGTGGGGAGTGTCCAGCGGGCCCTGGTCGAGGGCCGTTCGCGCCGGGATCCCTCGCGGCTGGCGGCGCGAACCGCGAACAACCGGGTGGTGAACTTCGACGGTTCGCCGGATCTGACCGGGACGATGGTCGATCTGCTGATCACGGAGGCGCAGCCTCATTCGCTGCGCGGGGTGCCTGCAGGCCATGCCGCGGGCAACGGGGCCAGCGGGCGCCTGGCACATGCCACAGAATCGAGCTGACTTCACGCTGGAGCCGGGGGACCAGGAGACGCTTGCGCGCCTGTCCGGTCCGCTCGACGCCCACCTGCGGCTGATCGAGTCCCGCCTCGGCGTGCACGTGCACAACCGCGGTGCGCGTTTCAACGTCACCGGTCCCGAGTCCGCGGTGCCGGCGGCCGAGTCCCTGATCCGGGAGCTGCACGCAATGGCCGTGGAGGAGCCGGTGAGCCTGGAACAGGTTCACACCGCCCTGCAGGCGGCCCATTTGGCCGATCTGCCCGGTGAGGAACCGCCGGAACCGGTACTGAGACTGCGCAAGGCGGTGATCCGGGGCCGCGGCCCGCGGCAGGTACGCTACCTCTCCGCGATCGCCCGCTACGACCTGAACTTCGGTATCGGGCCTGCGGGCACCGGCAAGACCTACCTCGCGATCGCCGCGGCGGTCGCGGCGCTGGAGCAGGACCGGGTGCGCCGCCTGGTGCTGGTCAGGCCGGCCGTGGAGGCGGGGGAGCGTCTGGGCTTTCTGCCCGGCGATCTGGCGCAGAAGATCGATCCCTACCTGCGCCCGATGTACGACGCGCTGTACGAGCTGCTCGGCTTCGATCACGTCGCGCGGCTGATGGAGCGCCAGGTGATCGAGGTTGCGCCACTCGCCTACATGCGTGGACGCACTCTGAACGAGGCCTTCATCATCCTGGACGAGGCGCAGAACACCACTGTCGAGCAGATGAAGATGTTCCTGACCCGGATCGGTTTCGGCTCCACCGCCGTGGTAAACGGGGATGTGACCCAGATCGACCTGCCTCGCGGCCAGCTCTCCGGTCTCCGCCACGCGGCGCGGATCCTGGATGGCGTAGAGGGCGTCAGCACCACCTGGTTCCAGGCGGAGGACGTGGTGCGGCACCCGCTGGTGCAGCGCATCGTCGAGGCCTACGCGGCCCATGGTGGCCAAGAGGGCAATGCTTGAGGTCCACGTGCAGTACGGGTTGCCGCGCGCCGGCTGGCCGGCGGCCGCTACCCTGCACCGCGCGGCGCGTGCGGCCTGGCAGGGCTCCGGAGCCGCGCAGGTGGTGATGCGGATCGTGGACCACACGGAGGGGCTGCGACTGAACCGCGAGTTCCGCGGCCGGGAGCGCCCGACCAACGTGCTGTCCTTTCCGGCGCCTCCCGAGGCGAACGCCCCCGGCCGGCCGATGCTGCTCGGGGACATCGTGCTGTGCGCGCCGGTCCTCGCCGAGGAGGCCGACGCGCAGGGCAAGGACCTGCGGGCACACTTCGCGCACATGGCGGTACACGGAATGCTGCACCTGCAGGGCCTGGATCACCAGACGCTCGAAGAGACGGAGGCCATGGAGACGATTGAGCGCCAAATACTGGGCGGGTTAGGCTACCCGGACCCGTACGCGGAGACGTGCTGAACATGGTTGCAACCCGCATGGGCGCTCTCACGCCCCGTGAGTGGGCGCCGGTGCCGCCGCCCCCGAATCCCTCTACGCCGGGACCGGGGCGACGCGCATCCCCGCCGCCGGCGCGTCGGCCGGCTGCGCGCGGCGGAACGCGGCGGTGGGCCGACTCGCAGTCCCCTTCGCTTCGGGCCAGCGGCGATGTCTGACTCCGGCCGTCCCGACGGTCCTGCGTTGCGCGGCCTGCTGGACCGGCTGGGATCCATGCTGTCCAGCGAGCCGCGCGACCGCACCCAGCTGGTTGAACAGCTCCGGACCGCGCAGACGCGCGAGCTGATCGATCCGGAGGCGCTGGCGATGCTGGAGGGCGTGCTGAATGTCTCCGAAATGCAGGTGCGCGACATCATGGTGCCCCGGGGACAGATGGAGGTCGTGCGCCGGGAGGCGGCCCTGCAGGAGATCGTTCCCGACGTGGTCGCCTCCGCGCATTCACGGCTACCGGTGATCGTCGACAGCCGGGACGAGGTCGTGGGGATCCTGCTCGCCAAGGACCTGCTCCGCTTCTTTCCCGATGCCAGCGGCGAGACCTTCGACATGCAGGAGATCCTGCGGCCGGCGGTCTTCGTCCCGGAGAGCAAGCGCCTGAACGTGCTGCTGAAGGAATTTCGTCTGAGCCGCAATCACATGGCCATCGTCGTCGACGAGTACGGCGGCGTGGCGGGTCTGGTGACCATCGAGGACGTGCTCGAACAGATCGTCGGCGAGATCGAGGACGAACACGACGTCGACGACTACCTTACGCAGATCCTGCAGCACCCGGGCGAGCGCTACACGATCAAGGCGCTGACGCCGATCGAGGAGTTCAACGCCTTCTTCCAGACCGATTTCAGCGAGGAGGACTTCGACACCATCGGCGGCCTGCTGCTCTCCCGCTTCGGGCACGTGCCGAGGCGCGGGGAGAGCGTGGCCTTCGACGGCATGGAGTTTCGGGTGCTGCGCGCCGACAACCGGCGCCTGCATCTGGTGGAGATGCGCCGTGTGGCGGAATCCGCCCCGCCCGCCGATCCCGCGGGCTCCTGAGCCGCCTGCACCATGAGGCCTGGTGCCCGAGTGCCGGATCGGCGTGGCGAACCGGAGCCGTTGCTGTGGCTCGCCGGCCGGCCGCTGTGCGGATGGCCGGCCACGGTGGTGTCCCTGCTGGCCGGCGTGGTGGTGGCGCTGGCCTTCGCGCCATTCAACCTCTTCCTGCTGGCCCCGGTCGGACTGGCGCTGTGGTTTGCGGTACTGCGGGGCGCCCCGCCCGGGCCCGCATTCCGCCACGGCTTCGCCTTCGGCCTGGGCCTGTTCGGGTTCGGTGTGAGCTGGGTCTTCAACAGCCTGCTGATCTTCGGGCAGGCACCCTGGCTGGTCGCGACGCTGATCACGGTGCTGTTCGTGCTCTACCTCGCGCTCTACCCGGCCGCGCTCGGCTGGGTGGTTGCGCGGTACCTGGGCCGGGCGCCGCTGCTGCCGTGGCTGCTGGCGCTGGCAGCCGGCTTCGTGCTGCTGGAACTCCTGCGCGGCTGGCTGTTCTCCGGCTTTCCGTGGCTGCTGGCGGGGCACGTTCTGCTGGACAGCCCGGCGGGGTTCTGGCTGCCGCTGGCCGGCGAGACGGGCGCCGGACTGGTGGTGACACTGCTGGCCGTGGTCGTGGTGCTGCTGACCGCGGGGCGCTTCGCCGGCGCCGTGCTGGTGCTGGCGCCGCTGCTGCTGGCGTCGCTGGTCGCGATGCCCTGGCAGTGGGTCCGCGCATCGGGGGAGCCCGTCACCGTCGCCGTCGTGCAGGGCAATATCGAGCAGGCCCGGAAATGGGAGGAGGACGGGGTGCACCACGCCCTCGACCTCTACACCACGATGAGCGGGGAGGCGGGGCAAGCCGACCTGCTGGTCTGGCCGGAGACTGCGATCCCGGCCTTTTACTTCGAGGTGTATCCGGTGCTGGAGCCGTTCGCGGCGCGGCTCGAGACCGAGGGCACCGAGCTGGTGACCGGCATCTTCGACCACGATCCGGTCGACCGCTCGATGTACAACAGCATCCGTAACGTCACCAGCGGTGCGACCTACGACAAGCGGCAGCTGGTGCCCTTCGGCGAGTACCTTCCGCTGCGCGACCGCCTGGACTGGCTGCACCGGCTGCTGGACATCCCGATGTCCGACCTGAAGCCGGGAACCGGCCGCGGGCTGGTGGACATGGCCGGCCAGGCAGCGGGACTGTCCATCTGCTACGAAGCGGCCTACGCGCGCCGCCTGCGCACCGCGTTGCCGGAGGCGGCCTTTCTGCTGAACGTGAGCAACGACGCATGGTTCGGCGCGACGCTGGCACCGCACCAGCACCTGCAGATCGCGCGGGTGCGGGCCCTGGAGATGGGGCGGCCGATGATCCGCGCGACCAACACCGGGATCTCGGCACTGATCGATGCCGATGGACGGGTCACCGGGCGTGCCGGGCTGTTCACGCGCGAGGTGCTGCGCGGCGAAGTGCAGCCGCGGCAGGGACACACGCCAGCCGCGCTTCTGGGTCCGTGGCCGGCGCTGGCGTTCGCCCTGGTGCTGCTGATTCCCGCGCTGCGTCACCGCCGCGCGGGCTGATGGCTGCGCCTACTCGGAACCCTCCGGTGCCGGGCCGCCCCGGTGGAAGCGGGTGTTGCGGCAATGCGGGCAGGGCGGAATGCGCCCCACCCGGGACAGGTGCATGGTGCCGCCGCATTCCAGGCAGGTCAGTTCGCCGGGCCCGGTGATCTCGCCGGTGTGCCACTCCCCCACCCGGTATGCGCGCTCCGCCAGCGCAGCGAGCTCCAGCTTGGTCCGGTCCGCAACGGTGCCGAGCGCGTTCAGGAGGCTGGCCTCGATCAGTGTGAGATCGATGCGCAGCCAGCTCCGCCAGTCCGATTCGCTGGATTCCAGAAACGCGCCCAGGTCATGCAGGTCCCGGCGCACGTACTCCATCACCCGTTCGGTCTCCTCCTGGGTGAGGTGTTCCGCCTCGGCCACCCGTCTGCGCGCATTCTCCAGCATCTCGTTCAACGCCAGGCTGCCGCGATCCGAGGCACCCTCGAGGTCCCCGGCCACCTGTTCCAGCATCTCCCGGTAGGCCTTCTCCAGGCGGTCTTCCTGCGGACTGCCGTTCTCGCTCATCTGCTCGTCTCCTTGGCCATTCCCTGACTTAACTTAGCACGCCGGAACGCAGCCGCGCCGCCCCCGCTCCGGCTTGGTCGCCGCGGTTCGCGGCTGGTATTCTGATGGTTTGGCTCAACCCGGGACACACCGTCGATGCAGGAAAGCTACGATCCCGCCGAGGTCGAGACCTCCGTCCAGGAGCGCTGGGAGCGGGACCGCCGCTTCGAGGCCCGGGAGGATGCCGGGGGGGAACCCTTCTACTGCCTGTCGATGTTTCCCTACCCCTCGGGGAAGCTGCACATGGGGCATGTGCGCAACTACACCATCGGAGACGTGATCGCGCGTTTCCAGCGGATGCAGGGCCGCAACGTGCTGCAGCCAATGGGCTGGGACGCCTTCGGCCTGCCGGCGGAGAACGCGGCCATCGCGAACGGCGTGCCCCCGGCACGCTGGACGCGCCAGAACATCGAGCAGATGCGCGCCCAGCTCAAGCGCCTCGGCTTCGCCTACGACTGGAGCCGGGAACTTGCGACCTGCGACCCCGCGTACTACCGGTGGGAACAGTGGCTGTTCGTCCGACTGCTCAAGAAGGGTCTCGTGTACCGCCGGCTGGCCACCGTGAACTGGGATCCGGTGGACCAGACCGTGCTGGCCAACGAGCAGGTGATCGATGGCCGCGGATGGCGCTCCGGCGCGGTGGTGGAGCGGCGCGAGATGCCGCAGTGGTTCCTGCGCATCACCGATTACGCCGACGAGCTGCTCGAGGCGCTGGACGACCTGGACGGCTGGCCCGAACAGGTGCGGGCGATGCAGCGGAACTGGATCGGACGCTCCGAGGGCGTCGAGCTGGACTTCGCGGGCGCGGGCAGCGAGGCCCTGACCGTGTACACCACGCGGCCGGACACCCTGATGGGGGTGACCTACGTCGCGCTGGCCCCGGAGCATCCCTGGGTGGCCCGGCTGGCCGGGGTGGATCCGGAACTGGCGGCCTTCGTGGACGACTGCCGCCGGCGCGGCGTGGCGGAGGCGGACCTGGCCACCATGGAGAAGCTCGGTCGCCCGCTGGGAATCGACGTCACGCACCCCATCAGCGGCGAGCCGATCCCCGTATGGGTCGCGAATTTCGTGCTGATGGAGTACGGCACCGGCGCGGTGATGTCGGTCCCGGCCCACGACGAGCGTGACCACGCCTTCGCGCGGCAGTACGGACTGCCCATCCGGCAGGTGATCGAGCCCGCGGACGGCGGTGACTGGGATATCGAGGCCGAGGCCTTCACCGGCTACGGACGGCTGACCGCGTCGGGGCCATTCAGCGGCCTGAGTTCGGAGGAGGCCTTCGGGGCGATCGCCCGGGACCTCGAGGCGCGCGGTCGGGGGCGGCGGCGCCGCAACTACCGCCTGCGCGACTGGGGCATCTCGCGCCAGCGCTACTGGGGGTGCCCGATCCCGGTGATCCACTGCGAACAGTGCGGCGCGGTGCCGGTGCCCGAATCGGAACTGCCGGTGGTGCTGCCGGAGGACGTGGTGCCGGATGGTTCCGGTTCGCCGCTGGTCCGCATGCCGGCGTTCTACGACACCAACTGCCCGGAGTGCGGGCGACCCGCGCGTCGCGAGACGGACACCTTCGACACCTTCTTTGAATCGTCCTGGTACTACGCGCGCTACTGTTCGGCGGACAATCGCGAGGCGATGCTCGATGCGCGCGCCGACCACTGGCTTCCGGTCCACCAGTACGTGGGCGGGGTCGAGCACGCGGTCCTGCACCTCCTGTATGCACGCTTCTTCCACAAGCTGCTGCGCGACGAGGGCCTGCTGCACAGCGACGAGCCCTTTACCCGCCTGCTGACCCAGGGGATGGTGATCGCGCCGACCTTCTACCGCGAGCGCGCCGACGGCGGGCGTGACTGGATCAACCCGGCCGCGGTCGAGGTCACGCACGCCAGGGACGGGAGCATCGAGGCCCGGGAGCGCGGGACCGGCGCGCCGGTCCGTCCCGGCGGCCTGGAAAAGATGTCCAAGTCGAAGAACAACGGGGTGGACCCGCAGGCCCTGATCGAAGGCTACGGCGCGGATACCGCCCGGCTGTTCACCATGTTCGCCGCGCCCCCGGACCTGTCTCTGGAGTGGTCGGATTCCGGGGTCGAGGGTGCACACCGCTTTCTGAAGCGCCTCTGGCGACAGGTCTTCGAGTGCCGTTGTACGCAGTCCACCCCGATGCGCCCGGATCCGGACCGGCTCGACGACGCCGGCCGCAGGCTGCGGCGCAAGTTGCACGAGACCATCGCGAAGGTCACCGACGATATCGGCCGCCGCCAGACCTTCAATACCGCGATCGCGGCATGCATGGAGCTGTTGAACGAGGTGTCCCGCCTGGCGCCGGAAGAACCCGACGCCGCCGCCCTGCGCCGCGAGTGCCTGACCGATCTCGTGCTGATGCTGGCGCCGATCGTGCCGCACGTCTGCCAGGTCCTCTGGGAAGCCCTCGGCCACCGTGGCCTGGTGGCGGATGCGGCCTGGCCCGGGGTCGACAGCACGGCACTGGTGGCCGAGGAGGTCACCCTGGCGGTGCAGGTGAACGGCAAGCTGCGCGCCCAGATCCAGGTCGCGGCGGATGCGTCGCGCGAGGCGGTGGAGGCGGCCGCGCAGGCGGACGCAAACGTGCAGCGGCATCTGGCCGGTCAACAGGTGGTGAAGGTGATCGTGGTGCCGGGGCGCCTGGTGAACCTGGTGGCCAGCGCCTCGTGAACCCGCGTCGAAGGCTGTTGCTGGCCCTGCCGGCGCTGCTGGTGGCCGGGTGCGGATTCGAGTTGCGCGGCGCTCCCGACTGGCCGGCCCGGCTGGATCCGATTCACATCAGCGGTCTGGGCGCACGCGACCCCTTCTACCTGACGCTTGTCCGCAGCCTGCGCTCGGCCGGGGTCGAGACACTGGACGAATCCTCCCCGGATGCCGCGGAATTGCGGGTGGTCTCGCTGCGCAACCAGCGCCGGGTCCTTTCGGTGACTGGCGCCGCGCGCGTCAGCGAGTACGAGTTCTCGCGGGTGCTGGAAGCGGAGCTCCGTCTCCCGGACGGGGGCGAGGCGCTGCCGCTCGGGCCGCTGCGCGCGAGCCGGGTCTACGTCTTCGATGCCTCCGCGGCACTGAGCCAGAGCGACCGGGAGGAAGAGCTGGCCCGCGCAATGGATCGCGACCTCCAGCGGATGCTTCAGCTGCGTGTTCAGGCGGTGATGGGCGATCGGCAACCGTCGGATGCGGGTCCCTGAGGTCCGGCTTGCCCGTCGATCCGCTGCAACTGGACGCTGCGCTGGCCCGCGGTCTGCGGCCCATCTACGCGATTCTCGGTGAGGAACCGCTGCAGGCCCTCGAGGCGGCCGATGCGGTGCGCGCGGCGGCGCGCGCGGCTGGCTTCGCGGCGCGGACGGTGCTGGACCTGTCCGGCAGCGGAGACTGGACGAGCTTCGAGGCCGCGGTGCGCGACCGGTCACTGTTCGCGGAACGCGGCCTTGTCGATCTGCGGCTGCCTTCCGGGAAGCCCGGCAGGATCGGCGGCGAGCACCTGAAACGCTATGCGGAGCAGCCGCCGTCGGACCTCGTGCTGCTGGTGCAACTGCCTCGCCCCGACCGCGACATGCGGCGGACGGCCTGGTTCAGGGCGATGGAAAAGGTCGGGGTGGTGGTGCACGCGCGGCCGGTTCCCCCGGCGCGTCTGGGCGCGTGGATCCGGGAACGGCTCGGCCGGGCCGGCATCGCCATCCAGCCGGATGCCCTGGCGATGCTGGCCGCACGGGTCGAGGGAAACCTGCTGGCCGCGCGTCAGGAGGTGGAGAAGCTGGCACTCTTCGGGGTTGCCGACGTCGATGTCGACACCCTGCAGCAGGGTCTGGCCGATGCCGCGCGGTTCGACCTGTTCCAGCTGCCGCCGGTGGCGCTGTCGGGAGAGACCGCGCGAGCGCTGCGCATGCTGCGCGCGATGCTCGAAGAGGGCCAGCCGGAACCGCTGATTCTCTGGGCCCTCAGCCGGGACATACGGGCGCTGGCCGTCGCCGCGGAACGCCGGGCCGCGGGCGAGTCGACCGCGACGGTAGTGAAGGGTTTCCGCGGCACGGACCCCTCGGCGCTGGGCAAGGCGCTGGCGCGGGTGCAGGCGGACACCGCCCGGGACCTGCTCGCCCGCGCGGCCCGCGTGGACCGCGTGATCAAGGGGCGCGAGGCGGGCAACGCGGGCAGGCAGTTGTTAGACTTGGTGGCAGCCCTGTCGGGCCGTCCCCTGGAGGGACTGGAGAGAGGAATCACATGAGCGTGGCAAGCCCTGGAACCGAGGCCGTGATCGCCGACGTCCCCGCCTACATGCGGGGGCTGGGCGAGGCCGCGCGCGCGGCCTCGCGCGTGCTGGCCGAGGCGGATACGGGGCGCAAGAACACCGGGCTGACGACGATCGCGGAGGTGATCCTGGACCGGCGCGCAACGCTGATCGAGGCCAACCGCCGGGATCTCGAGGCCGGCCGGGCCCGCGGTCTGGACGCGGCGCTGCTGGACCGCCTGGCGCTCAACGACACGCGTATCGATGCCATGGCCGAGGGCTGCCGCCAGGTCGCGGCCCTCGCGGACCCGGTGGGCGAGATCTCCGGTCTGGCCTACCGACCCAGCGGCATCCAGGTCGGACGCATGCGGGTGCCCCTCGGGGTGATCGGCATCATATACGAGTCGCGCCCGAACGTGACCATCGACGCCGCCGCCCTGTGTCTGAAGTCCGGGAACGCGACGATACTGCGGGGCGGTTCCGAGGCCGTGCACTCGAACCGGGCGCTGGCCGGGATCATCCAGACGGCGCTCGAAGGCGCCGACCTGCCGTGGTCCGCCGTGCAGATCGTCGAGACCACCGATCGTGCGGCGGTGGGCGAGCTGCTGCGCATGTCGGCCTATGTCGACGTGCTGGTACCGCGCGGCGGCAAGGGGCTGATCGAACGGGTCAGCCGGGAGTCCCTGATCCCGGTGATCAAGCACCTGGACGGGGTCTGTCACGTGTATATCGACGCCGCCGCGGACGCCGAGAAGGCCTTCGGAGTCGCGGTGAATGCGAAGACACAGCGCTACGGTACCTGCAACACCATGGAGACCCTGCTGGTGCACCGGGATCAGGCCCGGGCGATGCTGCCGCGGCTTCAGCGGGCCTTTGCCGGGCACGGCGTCGAGCTGCGCGGCTGCGAAGGGACCCGCGCGGTGCTCCCGGACGTCCATCCCGCAACGGAGAGCGACTGGACGGAGGAGTACCTCGCGCCGGTGCTTGCGATCCGGATCGTGGAGTCCCTGGATCAGGCAATGGATCACATCAATACCTACGGTTCCCGGCACACCGACAGCATCATCACCGAGGACTGGTCCGCGGCGCGGCGCTTCCTGCGTGCGGTCGATTCCAGTTCCGTGATGGTGAATGCCTCCACCCGCTTCGCGGACGGTTTCGAGTACGGACTCGGCGCCGAGATCGGCATCAGTACCGACAAGCTGCATGCGCGCGGTCCGGTCGGGCTGGAGGGGCTGACGACCCAGAAATACGTGGTGCTCGGTGACGGGCATGTCCGGACCTGAACCGGAGCGGCGGGTGAGCGGCCCGAGGGGCGTGGTCAGCGAGGCCGGCCGCATATCCGGGAGGCTCGCGGGTTCGTGATCGGAGTCCTCGGCGGTACCTTCGATCCGGTTCATTTCGGGCATCTGCGTCCGGCCCTCGAGGTGCACGAGTCACTCGGCCTCGACGAGCTGCGTTTCGTTCCCAGCCGCGTGCCACCGCACCGGGAGTCCCCGGAGGTGCCGGCGGATCACCGCCTGGCCATGGTCGAGCGCGCGATCGCCGGAGTGCCCGGCTTCGTCGCCGACGCCCGGGAGCTTTCGCGACCGGGTCCCTCGTTCACCGTCGATACCCTCCGCGAGCTCCGCGAGGAGATCGGTGCGGAGCGCCCGTTGCTGCTGGTGATGGGGATGGATGCCTTTGCCGGCCTCGACAGTTGGCACCGGTGGCGGGAGATCCCGCGACTGGCCCATGTCGTCGCAACCCAGCGACCTGGCATCGAGCCCGCCACGGACTCGCCCTGCATGGCGCTGGCCGAGGTCGCGGATTCGGTGGCGGCACTGCAGGGCGCGCCCAGCGGGCGGGTCTGCTTCCAGCCGGTCACCCAGCTGGACATCTCCGGCACGGCGATCCGCGAGTGTCTGCGGTCCGGGCGCAGCCCCCGGTTTCTGTTGCCCGGCAGTGTCCTGCACTACATTGCCGAGCACCGGCTCTACCGCGATGCTGCCGCGCCCTCCGAATGAGAACAGACCAGGAAGGAAACCATGCAGAGTGAACGGCTCGTCGATCTCGTAACGCAGGCCCTCGATGACATGAAGGGCGCGCAGATCCGTGTGCTGGACGTGCGCGGGAAGACCCCGCTCGCTGATTACATGGTGATTGCCAGCGGCACGTCCAACCGGCATGTGAAGTCGCTGGCGGATACGGTGGTCGAGAAGGCGAAGGAATCCGGCGTCCGGGCCCTCGGCGTCGAGGGGCAGGATGGCCAGGAATGGGTGCTGGTCGACCTGAACGACGTGATCGTGCACGTGATGCTGCCCGCGGTCCGGGACTTCTACAACCTCGAGAAGCTCTGGCTCGCTGAGGACGGAGGCGGGGACACCGCGGCGCCGTCCGGGGCCGAGGCCTTCCCGGGGCCCGATCTCGTGCGCCGGATGCGGCGCTGACCCCCGGTTCCGTGCGCCTGCATCTGCTCGCGATCGGCCAGCGCATGCCGGGCTGGGTGGCCAGGGGCTTCGACGAGTACGCGGCCCGAATGCCCCGGGAGCTGCCGCTGACGCTGCGGGCCCTGCCCGGTCCGGCCCGCTCGCGGGCGATGGATACCGCCACGCTGCGCCGGCTCGAGGGCCGGTCCCTGCTCGCGGCCATTCCCGAGCAGGCGCTGGTCGTTGCGCTGGACGAGCAGGGGCGGGCGGTCGATACCCGGAGGCTCGCGGACCGCCTGGCGGGATGGCAGCAATCGGGCCGCGACGTGGCGCTGGTGATCGGCGGGGCGGCCGGGCTCGACGAGGCCTTGCGCGAGCGCGCCGACTGGCTGTGGTCGCTGTCTCCGCTGACCTTTCCCCACATGCTGGTGCGGGTGCTGGTGGCCGAACAGCTCTACCGGGCCTGGTCGCTGCTCAACAACCATCCCTACCACCGCGCGTGACCCGGCCGCTGCTTCTTGCCTCCGCGTCGCCGCGTCGCCGGGAGCTTCTGGCGCAACTGGGTCTGCAATTCACGGTGGCGCCGGTGGGCATCGACGAGTCGCCGCGGCCCGGCGAGGCACCGGCGGCGCTGGTGTCGCGGCTGTCCCGGGCCAAGGCGGAGGTTGCGCTCGCCGCGGCCGATCCGCAGCAGTGGGTGCTCGGCGCCGACACCGTCGTTGCCGTGGGGCAGGAGATCCTCGGCAAGCCCGGAAACGGAGCGGCCGCGGCGGCGATGCTGCGTCGGCTGTCGGGCCGGGGACACACGGTGTACACCGGCCTCCACCTCGCGCGGCGGAACCATTCCGGTCACGGGCGAACCGTCCGCACCCGGGTGCGGATGCGCGTGATCGAGGACTCCGAGATCAGCGCCTACGTGGCTACGGGGGAGCCGCTGGGCAAGGCCGGCGCCTATGCGATCCAGGGCCGGGCCGCCGCCTTCGTGCGCTGCATCGCGGGTTCCTACAGCAATGTCGTGGGGCTGCCACTGTTCGAACTGGACGCGATGCTGCGCGGGCTGCCCGACCCGCCCGGCCGGTTCTCCACTCCGCGGACCCCGTAG
>NZ_JAWLHP010000033.1:20168-33406 GCF_041690275.1 Thioalkalivibrio sp. | reverse complement strand
ACTGGAAGTGGCGGGACGCGCTCTTGGAAGCCGCCTGGAGGAAGAAGCTTGTCGCACGGTGGCGTGGCAGGCACCGGATCTGTTGCGGCGGCCGGCTGCTCGGGAGGCGTCCCGGTCGGTCATGCGGGTAGCGGCAGACGGCCGCGGAACCGAAATTGCTCGAGCGCGAAATCGTGCAGCGTGCCATCGCCGGTTCTCAGGAAGCGTACGTGATCGGCGGTCAACTGGCAGAGCCAGGCATCCTGCCGGGTGGGTGTCTTTCGAGTGAACGGGCGCGGATGGTAGAGCGCAAGGTTGAGACCTGCCTCCACATCCCGGGCCGAGCGGTACTCGAACAGGTCGATGCCGGCCTCGCGCATCGCCGTTCCCAATGCCTGGGTGGCACTGTAATCGGCGGGGTGCCGGAGCAGCGGGACGCTGTCCGCGAACGGAGGCTGATGGAGCCGGATACCGCCACGCCCCAGGTACCGGGCGGCAAACAGGGTGTGCTGGGTGTCGAGCTTGCGCGGCGGCGGGGTTGCCATCCCGTACCAGAAGACGAAGCGGTAGTAGGCGGCTTCCGCCAGCACCGTGCGTTGGCCCAGTGCCCCGTAGAACAGGCTGGGTTCATGGCGCCGGCCGAAGCGCGAGCCATGGCGTAGCGGCGGATAGCGAAAGGGCGTCGCCAGCAGGTAGTGCAGCCGCTCGGTGCCCGGACGCAGCGGCGGTTTGGTCGATTCCAGCATCTCTTCCAGCACCGCCTGGCGTTCCAGCGACGATACCAGTTGATTGGTGGCCACCTGCTCCTGGCTTTCGACCAGACGCAGGACCTCTCCCTTCAGCATCACCCGGGGCGCGGCGTCGACCCGTGCCGCCCAATCGGGCATGTCAGATCCTGCCCCGGATGGCGTCGAGGTATTCGAGCACCCCCACCAGGCCCTGTACCGAGCGGATCTGCTCGGCGGGCACGCCCCCGGTATGGTGGTTCCGCGTGTGCATCCAGTGCTTCATGGCGCCGGCATCCCCTCCGGTCAGGACGTACAGGGCGCGATAGCAGCGGATCAGCAGCAACGCCAGCTCCCCCGGCTTGCTGTCCGGATCGATGTTGCCCCTGCTGATGTCCGTGCGCCCGCGCCCAATCACCGCGCCCAGTTCCGCCTGGGTCAGGCCCAGCGCCTTGCCGGTATTGACCAGCGCCTCGCGCAGGATCTCCGTGCGCTCAGGAGCCAGAGCAGCCGCAGTCGTCATTGTAGGTCTCCCGCCCGATAAAATGTTCTAAGTGCACATAATACAACGAAACGTGTAAAAACGCACACCCGGAATCCGGGTCTGTTCATCCTCGAGGCCGTCGGGCGGCAGCGGGCCCGAAGGCGTGTCCACTGCGTGCGCAGCCTGGTCGGCCTGGACCGCTTGCGGCAACATACTGGATGTCGGTAGGAAGGGCTTCGATATCTCTGAGGAGACGAAGCCAGGGCTGGGTCTGCAGGTCATCACTGGCGCGGAGGGCGACTTCGCGGGGCTCGAGGATCCAGCCGAGGAACCCGTAAACCGAATCACCGAGTAGCCAAGCCGTCTTTTCGGGATCCGTGCGTCACTGCACGTAGCGCGGCCAGCGACTGCAGAAAGCGCTATTGGCATACTGTTCCCGGACGCGGATTGAGTCGGACACAGGGAGGCAGCAAATGACGATGGCGTTACTCATCCCCCACCTTCGAGCACTCGCGGCACGCGCGGTCGAGCCGCTGCAGACGGAAACCGCGCTGCACGGGTTTCTGACAGCCTGCGTGCTGACGCCGGAGGAGATGCCGCTGGCGGACTGCGTGGAGGCGGGGTTCGGCGTCCCGGGTCCGAAAGAACTGCCGGAGTCGGCGCGACAGGCGCTGGAGGGGGCGCTGGCCGAGATTCGGGCCACACTGCTGGCCGGGAACTTCCGCTTCGAGCCACCGTTGTCGGTAGCTGAGGCCGAGCGGTGGAGCCAGGGGTACATCGAAGGGATCGCGGTTGCCGAAGAGGCCTGGTCCGAGTGGCACGAAGAGAACGTGGATGCGGCGAAGGCGGTGCTGCTGATCCAGGCGGTGGCCAGGCCCGAAGTGCGCAGACTCTTCATTACCGAGGACGCCACGTCTGCAGATCCTTTCGCCGCCGAAAACTTCGTGGCGCGGATCCCGCCTGCCGTGCGCAAGATCGCGATCTTTCGGTTTGCGACCCTTGAGATGGGGGACTATCTGAACGACGAGGATGCGTTCCATGAGCTGTGGCCTGACGCCGACCTCGCCGAGACAAGTGACGATGAGCTGGTCTCCAGGCTCACCGACCTGGAAGACCGTGTACCGCGTATCCTGATCGACGAATGCATACGTCGGGCAGACACGGTGGTTCCGCGCCTGCACGCGCTGCTGGCCGACGACTCGATGTGGGATCCGCGGGTCGAGGGGAGTCCCGATCCCTGGTGGGCGTTGCTTCACGCGATGCACATTCTCGGAGCGCTGCGCGGCGAGCCGGCCGGCCGCGCATTCGCCGAAGGACTCAAGCGACTGGGTACGCACCCCGAGGATTTCCTGTGGGAGTGGATCAGTCCCGAGTGGCCACAACTCTGTGTGGGCAAGGGAGCCTTCGCCCGGCCGGTGCTTCTCGAGATCGCCCGTGATCCCGCGGTGGATCCCATCGCTCGCGGGTATGCCATGGAGTGGCTGGCGGATTCGTATGTCGATGATGCGGACGGAAGTCTGGAGGAGGTCCTGGACTGGGTGGCTTCCCGAACCACCGATCCGGAAGAGGACACGACGGTGGTCGAGATCGCGGGAATGGTGCTGCTCGACCATCCGCGGGAACGGTTTCAGACCCTGCTCACGGATCTGGCCAGATCCTTCGAAGCCGAGGGGCGTGTGTTCGGCGTTCCTTTTGGCGTCGCCGAGGTGGAACAGGCATTCAGCGGTTCACGCCCGCGTCCATTCCAGCACCCCCATTTTCTCTCTTTCTACAACCCCATCGAGATCCGCGAACGCCAGTTGCGCTGGCAGCGCGAGAGGGGTGGGCTCCAGGAGGACGATCCCGGGGGCGACGGCCTTGGGATCGGGCAGGACGCATTCGGGCCCGGCGATTTTGGCTGGCAGGATGATCTGTTCCCCCTGCTCGACGAGATGCCCTACGTCCGCGAGCACCGGAAGGTGGGCCGGAACGATCCCTGCCCCTGCGGCAGTGGCAAGAAGTACAAGAAGTGCTGCCTGAACAAGGCGTGAGCAACAAGAGGGCTTGGGGTCAGGTCTCACATTCCAACAACCATGATCCCGTTGCTACGTCTGAAGGGGTCGGGAAATCCACCGCAGCAAATCGGCGATCCCACCGACCGGAAAAATGTGGGAATGTGAGACATGACCCCGATCACGACGCGCACTCCTGGGTCTGCTCGAGGGCAAGGAATGAGCACCAAAGACACCGTGGCCGTTGCCAGTCGGCTTCCGCCGCTCGACCTGGGCACCGTCGAGCGGCAGGTTCAGCAGACCGGAGCCTACTCGGCGCTGGAGGAGCCGCTGGATCCTGTCGATTTTCCTGCCTGGCTGCTCTTGCGGGAACCGGGCCTGCTGCATCACTACGACCGGGTCGACACGCCGGTTCCGAAGCGGGCTGCGTTTTTGGCGATGGTCGAACTCCTGCGCAACCGTGTTCGGGGTGCCGACGAAGTGTCTGCCGGCAAACGGCTACAGCAAATCAGCTCTTCGCTGCTGCGCGCCTATCTGCAGAGGAAAGCAGGATAGGCCTTTCCCGGGGCGGTAAACCGACATTGCCGATGGTTGAACTCGTGCCATTGCTGGTGGACGCAGAGAAGCGTGTGCACTGTCCCCGGCAAAGTCCTGTTCCCCCACTGCAACCCCTCATGTGGGGGAGAAGATGTTTGGGGATGGGTTCACTGTTCCCGGGCGGCGAGGTCTGCCAGCAGGTCTTCGAGAAGTTGCTCCTCGTGCAGCGCGGTGCCGCGTGACGCCAGAGCCGGTCCCAGCCCATGGTCCCAGGTGGTAGGGACCCCGCGCCCTTCGAGGGGCGGACCGGGGGTCTGCGCGTGCCGATGCAGCGTGGCGGTATCCATGCGCCAGGGGCGGGCCTCGAAGCGTTCAAGCACGCTGTTCATGATCGACAGGCCGGCCCAGTCGAAATCGGCGCGGTAGCGCAGCCGGGCGCCGGCATCGCGCAATTGCTCCAGGAGTTGCCACACCGCGGCGCCGGGTCGTCCGCAGGTGCTGACCAGCGGCGCGCAGCGGGTGCCCAGGCGCTCGGTCGCTTCCGCGACCACGGTCGGGTTTTCGCACACGAAGATCTCGCGGCCCTGGCAATCCCACTGCGGCGGGTGGCGCAGCAGTTGGCGCAGCGTCAGGTAGGCCGGCTCGCCGGCCTGGTTCTGGATGCGCAGCATTTGGGAACCGGGAGCATCCTTCTGCACCGGCAACTGGTAGACCAGCACGGTGCTGGTGATGTCGCCGCCGACCAGGATGCCGGCGTGCGCCCAGATCGTGCGCTCGTCCGGTCGGTCGTCGCCAATGCCGCCGCGCCAGTGACGGTAAAGGGCGCGGCGCACCAGCGCAGCGACGGGCTGGCCCGGGTCCAGGCCGTGGGCGTCGCCCAGACAGCGTGCGGCCAGGGTGCTGCGGTTCAGCCCGGGGTCCGGCAGCCTCTCCAGGACCGCGAGGCTCTGCTCGAGCAGGGTGGCCGCGGCATCGGGATTCCCGCGGGCCAGACGCTTCAGCAGCCCACGTGCCGCGAGTTCGTCCAGCCAAGCGGCAAGGCCCAGCCGGTCGGAACGGTCGCGCACCGAATCGTACAGGCCCTGCCAGCGCTGCGCCTCGGCCTCCTGTTCCGCGAAACGGTCGCGAATCGGTCCATCCAGCGCCTCCAGCGCTTCCCGCAGCCCCGGGGCGATGCCTGCGCGCGCCAGGGTTGCGTCGATCTCCGAGAGCGACACCCGCAGACTGCTGCCGCTGCGCGGGGACCGGCCCAGCAGGCGTTCCACTGCGGCCCGCTCTTCCGGCGCACTGCGGGTGAGTGTCAGCGTGTCGGCACCGCCGCGGGACAACCGCTCGCGCAGACGCCGACGCAGGCGTTCCGTATCGCGGCCACCGAGCAGCCGCCGCAGCCGTTCCGGGTCGAGGGTCAAAAAAGATCCTCGGTGGCGGTTCCGGCGACCGGTTTCCCGCGTTCGGCGGCCTGCATCGGCGCCTGCGGATCGGATTCACGGATGCGGTGGCTCCCGTCCCAGCGCCAGCGCGACACGTAGACCGCATCGACGCCTTCACGCCGGATCAGTTGCGCGATCGCCAGGCCCGGCACTTCCGGATAGCAGCCCCATTCGCGCTCCGAAGTCATCAGCGCGTCGAGGTCGAACTGCGCGAGCAGCCCCATGCTCTTCGCCCGCGCGTCGTCGTCGACCCCGGCGAACACCTCGTCGAGCATGATCAGGCGCGGTGCCTCGGGCTGGGCGCTCTCGTAGTGGCTGGCGGCCGCGGCGAACAGGGGCAGGGTGATCACCAGCGCGCGCTCGCCACCGGAGGCGGGGCCGTAGGCGGGCCGCCAGCGCCCATTCTGCCAGCGTTCGACGGTGAAGCGATGCCAGTGGCGGTAGTCGAGCGCGCGTTCCAGCACGTCGGTGAGGGCGCCGGCGCTGTCGGTCTCGCGCGCCTCGTGGATCCGCCCCTGGATGAATTCGCCGACCGCACGCCGGTCGTCGGCCGACCAGGCATCCATGCTCTGGCGCAGCAGCCGGTTGCGGGTCACATCGAGCCCCGTCGGCGCGGTCAGGCCGCCCGCCTCCTGGCCCTCACCCCGCGGTTGCCACTGGATGCGCAGCCGCATCCCGGTGCTGGTCGGGCGCCGGCTCAGTTCCCCGTTGATCTGCAGGACCCATGCCTCGGTCTCCATCAGCCGTTCCTGCAGGTGGCTCGCGACCTCGTCCAGCAGGTAGGTTTCAACGAGCTCTCGCTCCTTCGCAGTCAGCAGTTCACGGCGGCGCTCGATTTCGCGCGCAAGCTGCGCGGCAAGCGCATCGGGCCCCTGGTGGCGCCCCTGGAAGATGATGCGCACCAGCAGCAGGTCGTCCTGTTGCTCGACGTGGGCGTCATGGCCGTGGCGTCCGAGCGCGCCCTGCAGCACCGCGAAGTGCTGGTGCAGGCCTTTCTGGTGACGCTGCCACGCGGCGTCGCTTTCGTCGACGTCGGCCAGTGCCTGCTCCATCCGCCGGCTGAGCAGCACGGCGGGCTCGGGTGCCCAGGAGAGTTCGGGTTCGATGCTGACCCGGTCGGCCGTCGCCATCGGAACCAGTCCCGCCTCGGCCAACTCGCGCAGGCGGCGGATGGCGGTCGTGCGGCGCTCGCCGATGTCGACCAACTGCTGCTCGCCGTTGGCGATGTTGGCCTCCAGGCCGCCGATCTGGCTCGCGGCCTCGGTCTGTTCCTGGCGGATCGCCTTCAATTCTCCTTTCAAGGCGGACTGTCGGCGTTCGACCTCGGCAAGCCGCCGTTCGAGTTCGGCGACATCCGCACCGATGGTTTCGCGCAGCGTGTCGCGCTGGGTTTCGGCATTGCGGGCGTTGCGCTCGGCTTCCGCGGCGTCTTCTGTCGCCTTCCTTGCCGCCTCCCGGGCATGCTCCAACGCCGCGAGCACACGCTCCAGGCGGCTCTGTTCCCGTCGCTGGTCGAGCAGCCCACGGCCCAGTTCCCTTACCCAGTTGCCGTAGGCATCGAGCGCCTGGCCAACGGCCACCAGCCGATCGTCGGCGCTGGGCAGCGACAGGTCGGCGGCCAGTTCGTCGCGCCGCTGGTGCTGTTCACTCGCTTCCCGGCTGCGCGTGTCGAGTGCCTTGCGGGCCCCTTCCGTGCGCTCGGTCTGCGCCTCCAACGCCCGCAGTGCCGATGCCTCGTCCGCGTACGCGGAACGCAGCGCGCCGTCCTCGGGCCGACCCTGCCACTCCTCGCGGATGCGCAGTTCGCGCAGGTCCAGACGTTGCAGTGACGCATCGGTGCCGGCGATGCTGTCGCGGCAGGCCTGCGCCTCCCGGGCGATCTGCCGGAGCCGCGCCTGCCGCGCCGCTTCGCGGGCCGCATGACCGATGTAGCGCGCCTCGTCCTTGCCCCAGGCGCCCCGCGCCGGCCCGAGGCGCCAGCGGCCGTCCTCGGCGACCCAGTGCGCCTGCTCCGAGCGCTCGCCGAGGCCGATCCGCGCGAGGATCGCGGCCACGTCGGCAGATTCGATCGGCTGGGTTGTGGAGACCTGCCAGTCGACAGCGGGATGCAATACCGCATTCAGCGCACGCTCGGGCACCGGCAGATCCGCGGTGAGCAGTGTGTCCCAGGTCTGTGGGTCCAGCACCTCTCCGCCGGGAAGAACCCAGGCGTCGAGCAGGCCGGCGGCCTCCAACGCGGCCTCCAGGCCGGCGCGGGCTTCCGGCGCAACCTCGGGACGAAAATCCACCAGCTTCCAGAGCGGCGCACCGGCCCGCGTGGCGCGCAGGCTGTCGTCCCGGACGTGGGGCACGGGCGGCGCGATCTCGGCCCCGGTTTCCAAGTGCAGGCGTTCCTGGTCCAGCGCCTCCAGCGCCTGTTTCATCGCGTCACGTTCGTTCTGCTGCCGGCTGCGATCCGCGGCGATTGCACGAAAGCGGCCGTCGCGCTGCAGTTCGATCTGCTGCTGAGCTGGATTCGGACCTTCCAGGCTGCGTACCCAGCCGGCGAGGTGGGCCAGCGTTTCTTCGGTGTCTTCCAGACGCAGTTCCTGCAGTGCGGTGAGGCAGTCGCGCCACGCCTGCAGCAACGCGTCCGCCGCGCCTTCGGCGGCTTCGCGAGCCTCCTGGTGCAGCAGGGTCAGGCGGTCCTGCTCGTCCACCTGCTGCTGCCAGTGCGCGCGAGCGGCTTCGAGCCGCCGTTCCGCCTCGGTCAGATCGCGGTTGTGTTGCTGCAGGAGCCGGACCGATTCACGGCGCCGCTCTTGCAGGTTCTGCAGTTGGCGCTCGACCGATTCCGGCGGGACATCGGCGCTGTCCGGCAGGCCCAGCCGCGTGAGCGTGAGGGCGTGGGCTTCGGCGATGCCGGCAACCGCCGCCACGGATTCGAGCTCCTGCAGCGCGCGGTGCGCCGCCTCCGATGCCTCGGTGACGATCGCGTGCTGTTCGCGCGAATCGTCTTCCAGCCGTGCCTGCTCCTGCGCGGTCTGCGCCTGGTGGCCGATCAGCGATCGGGCATGGGCGCGGCGTTGGCGGGCGGTGTCTTCCGCCGCATGCAGAGCCTCGGCTGAGCGCATCGCCGGGCTGTCGCGCAGGGTCTGGCGCTGCTGCTCGCCCTCCTGTACGGCCGCTTCGTTCAGCGCTTCCTTCTCGGCCAGTTCGGCGTCGCGGAGCCGGGCTTCGTCCAGCGCCTTGCGCTGATGACCGACGCGGGCCCGGGTGTCTTCGTATTCGCGGTGGCTGCGGCGCAGGTCACCGGCCCGTCGGCGCGCCGCGATCCCGGCATAGCGGCGGTAGTGATGCAGGAACTCCGATACCGCGTGGTGGGCCTCTTCGAGTCCCCGGGTCTCGTCGGCCTCGGCCTCCAGGTTGCGATAGGCCTCGGCGACGTCGGCGATGACTGCCGAGTCCAGCGGGCGCAGGGCCTCGGTGAGTGCGTTGGACAGCCGGGATTCGTCCGGACGCTTGGACAGTTGCGGCTGGCGCAGCTGCAGCAGCAGGTCGAGAAGGGCCTCGTAGCGCTCGGTGCCGAGTTGAAACAGGTGCTCATCCACGGCCCTGCGGTAGTTCGTGGCTTGATCGTAGAACTTGCCGCGTGCCTCGAGCGCCTGAATCAGCCGGTCGCGGCCGAGCGTGCGGCCGTCTTCGACCAGGAACAGCGATCCCCCGACGCGTTGCGGCGTGATGAAGAACCACGAGCGCACGCCGCGTTGCGCGACGGCCTTGAGACCGCAACCGAGGGTGAGGAACTCGGGGCCGCCGGGACCCTGGCGGCCGAACTCGAGCCAGGCGTAGCCCTGGCGCTCGCCGCCCTCGCCCATCAGCAGGTTCCATTCCATGCGCTTGCTGCTGTCGCCGTCGGGTTCGACGCGGGCCGGGCTCAGCCGGCCGTCGAGCAGGAAGGGCAGGGTCAGCGCCATCACCTTGGACTTGCCGGTGCCGTTGTTGCCACGCAGCAGCAGGCGTCCATCGTGGAAATGGAATTCCTCGTAATCGTAGTAGAAGAGCTCCACCAGGCCCGCGCGCAATGGCTGCCACCGGCTCTTGCCGGGTTGCGGGAGATCGGTCATCGCGGGGGGCCCTCGTAGCCCACAGGCAATGCCGACTTTAAGGCGTCCGGACAGGCGCGGGAATGGTGGACGACGGCCTGCGGTCGTTTCCGCCCTGCGAGCCCACGGTAGGTTGTAGGGCGGAAGAGCGCAGCGTCATCCGCCGTGCTGCGACGGGTGGAATGGGACCCGGTGGATGGCGTCCGGATGTCCGTTCCTGGTCGCTCAGGTCGCATTCGGGACCTCCGCGAGTGGGTTGCCTTGCGGCATGCGCGCGGCCTCCACCGCGAAGCGGGAAAGCGCGGGCAGGGGGCGGATCCGGCCGTCGTCCGCGACGGCGAGCAGGCGCAGGCGTCGGAGCTGTTCGACCGCCTGCCGGGCGAGGGCGCGCTCGGAGCCTTCCGCCAGTGCCGAGCGCCGCCAGTAGCCCTTGTACTGAGGGCGCCAGCGGCGGACCTGTTCGGCCAGCATCTCGAGGGTGAACGCGGTCCCGTCCGGTGCCGCGGCCAGGTGGGCCGCGATCAGCAGCGTCACGTGGCCCTCGGTGCCTTCGGAAGGGAGGGACTGGTCGGTCAGGTTCAGGCCCGGGTCGACCATCGCGATGCCTTCGGCACGAATTTCCGGAACCAGTTCGGTGGCTTCGGCAATGCGTCGCGTGATTGCAGCGCGCTGGCTCGTGAGGTAATGGCGGGCGTCGTCGCCGAGCTCGTCCCAGTAGACGACCGGGTCGTCCAGCAGGCGCGCGGTGATGGCATGGCGCAGGGCGCGGTTGCGGCCCTCCTGCGTGTCCGGCACGAAGGCATCGGTCAGGGCCTGAAGACGTTCCTCGAAATCGGCGACCGGTCCTTCCATCTCGACCAGCGAGGGGCCGCGGACGCTGACCAGCAGCGCGGCCAGCAGCCGCCGGTTGATGTCGTACAGCGCATCGTTTCCCTGCTGGTCGCGGACGAAGGCCTCCTCGTCGCCGGCGACACGGGTAAGCACGCCGTATTCGAGCAGCAGGCGCACCGTCGCGACAAGGTCGCGGCGCTCTTCCTGATGGTCCAGGCGGAAGCGCAATCCCACGGCCTCCAGAGCCGGATCGGCCGCTGCCTGGATCAGGCCGGCGCCGAGGCGGGCCAGCGTAATCTGCTGGTCGCCACGCTCCAGATCGGCGAGGGTCAGGCAGAGCAGGGCATAGCGCCGGCGGCTGAAGGTGGTGGTCTGGCTTGCGGTCCCGAGCGCGGCGCCGCGGGTTCCGTCGCGCAAGTCGGCGGGCCGCTTGTACAGCCGGGCGAACTCGGATTCCACCTGCAGGTGCCAGCCGGTCTCGGCGGCGAGCCATTCGCGCAGCGGCCCCTGGTGCCGCCGCACCAGCGGGAACGCGGAGTGACGCGTGTCCATCAGCGGGTGCATCAGCAATGCCCGCAGCGCCCGTTGCCGTTCCTCGGCCCGGGCGCGTTCGAGCACATCCGGCAGCGGCTGGGGCAGCGCAGCCATCAGGGTGGCGCCCCGAGTTCGGTGATCCTGAGCTGATAGTCGCGCCCGGTCAGCGTGCCTGCTGTGGTGTGAATGGCCGCCTCGGTTTCGGGCCCCAGCGGTTGCATTTCGATCTGCAGGCTGCCGTCCCGGGTGGTCGTCGCGATGGACCGGTCCGGGTCTGTGGCGCTGCCCAGGGCGTCGCCCAGCAGTTGCAGCAGCAGCGAAAAGGCGTTGGGCTCCAGTTGTCCGAGTTCGGACAGCCGCAGCGTTTCGCCGGTGGCAAGTGCGGCGCGGGCGGCACGCAGCTCCGAAGCCTCGCGCGATACTTGCTGGGCAAGAAAGGCGCGCTCGCGGTCGCGGCGCTGCAGCCGCGGCAAGGCCCCGCGCTTCTGATAGCTGCCCGTCGCGCGCAGGCGGGGGCTGATCCGCAGCGGCGGCGCGTCGCGCCAGGACTGGTTCGGCGGGACCGGGTTCGCGCGCCATTCGGCCAGCGTCTCCGCATCCACGCCGAGGTGCCGTGCCGGGCCAAGGCCGAACGCGGCACGCCAGAGTCGGTGCGCCTGGTCGTCGTCCGCGCACTCCAGGAACCAGCGGGCCAGCGCCCGGAAGTCGGCCGACCGGTCGCTGCGCCCCAGTCGCCGTTCGTTCAGTCGCTGGACCGCTTCCAGCATCTGCGAGATCGATCGCCGAGCCTGGGCGCGCAGCAGGCTCGCCTGCGAGCGCCGCTGGGGACGGTCCAGGAACCAGGTTTTCAGGCCCTCCCAATGGCCTTCCCAGTGTGCGGCGACCCGCGTCCGCTCGGCGCCCCGGGCCGTCTCGGGGTCGACGGAACCCGAAAGATCGGGTGCCAGGTCCTCCAGTTCGCGCTCGACCGCGAGCCGCAGCAGCGGCGCGATCGGGCGCTCGCCGGTCTCAGCCTGGTCCAGCGCGCGGATGCAGCCGGCGATCTCGGCGGAGCTCGTCACCAGATCGCCAATGAAGCGCTCGATGTATCCGATCAACCGCTCCTTGTACGCGATCAACGCCTCCTGGTCGTCGCCGCGCAGTTCCAGGGTGCGCGAAAGGCCGCTCATGAACGCCCGGGCATTCTCGGCAAGATCGGAAAAGACATGCGTGAGGTCGCGCAGCAGCAGCTGCGTCTGCGTGGCGTCGGGGCGCTCCTGTCGGGACAGTTCCAGCAGGGAGCGCAGGCGCATGCGGATATCGTCGAGCGCAACCGCCTGCAGTGCACCCCGGCGCCCGAGTTCGCGGTCGAATACCTGCAGCGCCTGCTCGGCTGCCTCGCCGGTGCGCGTCAGCTGGTAGAGGAAGCGCGCACGGTAGAACTCCTCGACGCTGGTGACGCGGGAGGTGTCGGGGTCCGCTTCGAGATTGCCCCAGTGCACCAGTTGCGCCAGCGCTGCCTGTACCTCTTCGAGCGGCTGGATACCCGAGCGCTCGCAGACGTCTTCCGGGCGCAGGTGCACGGTGAAATGCGCCTTGGCTTCGACAAAGGTGGCCATGATGCGCCGATACAGCGCCGCCTTGTCGGCGACGAGGTGGCTGAAGGTGCTGTAGGACATGCCGTCTCTGGGGCCGGAACAAGGCTGCCATCATAACGAGCCCGCAAGCCGGTTGGAAAACGGCAGCGGCTCCCGGGACGGTCGGTAACGGTGTTTTCCTCGAGGGCCGTTTTTGCCCCCCAAAATGGCCGTTCAAGGGCCGAATCCGGGTCGAAATGGCACTTGTTTTCTTGCGAAAACAGGAGCTTGTGCTGGTCCGACCCCCCGGTTCGCGTCATCGACGACATGCCCTGGAGCGCCCGAAGGCGGGCCGGAACGATCCGTGCCCCTGCGGCAGTGGCAAGAAGCGGCATACACTACGAGAGACCCACCTTGTTGATGAGACCTGAAAAGGAGGTATCCACGATGGAATCGTATGATTTCAACCATGAACTGGCCGGGATCTACGCTGACCAGGATTCTGCAGAGAAGGCCTATCAAGCCTTCATCAAAGCGGGGTTCGATGCGTCGGAAGTCCGGCTGATCACGCCGGATCAGGCCCCTGAAACCAATGATGCGGTCAGTGAAGATATCGAGCCGGAATCCGGCGGTACGCGCGACCAGATCGTGAAGGATACCGTGGCCGGCACGGCGGCAGGGGGTGGCGCCGGCGCTGTTGGTGCCGGTGCCATTGGCCTGATGGCGCCCATGCTGTTTGCGGCCGCTCCCGTGGTGGCGCCGCTGATCGTGATGGGATATGGAGCGGCGATCGGGGGCATGGCCGGTGCCATCACCGGCCTTCATGTCGAGAAGACACGGCTCGCAGCGATCGTTGAGGATGCACTGAAGGGCGGCTTCTGGGTCGTGCTGGTGCATGGCCGCGACGAGGCGGCCTATCACAAGGCGAGTGAGGTCATGGAGGGCACCGTTGCGGAGCGATCAATCGGCGGATAGGCCCTCGGACCAGGGAAGGCGATATCAGCGCCCGCTGCAAGACACCCACCTTATGGGCCACACCTTGTGGGCCATGGAGGGCAGGGGGCGCGCGTGGCCCCCTAGTGGGCC
>NZ_JAWLHP010000033.1:0-20068 GCF_041690275.1 Thioalkalivibrio sp. | reverse complement strand
GGGAAGGCGATATCAGCGCCCGCTGCAAGACACCCACCTTATGGGCCACACCTTGTGGGCCATGGAGGGCAGGGGGCGCGCGTGGCCCCCTAGTGGGCCTATTTCAAACTTGCCCTCCTTGCTCCGGCCCTTCTGGCTGTGCTCCATAGTCACCGAACCTTCCGCATGGCCCACTAGCCAGAGGTGCAGGCAACGTGTCGGGGGACCGGTCCCCGTATCAGCGCCGGAGCGCCGAACGGGATCGGGATCGTGTGGACTGGAGAGCGTTCAACGGGGTGGCGCGTCGACCGGGGTCGCGCAGGAAAGCCGTTCGAAGTCCCGAGCGAGGCCCCCTGCGCGGGTGATCAGGATGCAGGTGAGTGATGCGGACCAGGTGATCAGCACGAAGCCGGTCAGGGATTCCGGTCCGTAGAGGCGGTTGCGGGGCGGTGTCTGGCACCGAAACGCCCCGGGCGTCGGCCGCAACAGGAGGCGATGTCGGTGTGCGGTCCCCGAAAAACGGGCACAAGCGGCGCGAGAATCCACTAGAATCGGGCGCCTCTATTCCGATGCAAGCCCACCCAGGTTATCCGATGACCCGCACCCCACCAGACCAGGACTGCTATTTCTGCCGCGTTGCCGCCGGCCTGGCCGACCCGTTCATCTTCGAGAACCGCTCCTTCCTCGGCATCTTCGACACCAATCCGGTCAATCCCGGGCATGCGCTCGTGATTCCTCGGCGGCACGTGGTCTCCCTGTTCGATCTCGATGAGACCGAGCAGGCGGATTACTTCGATGCCGTTCACGGGGTCCGGCAGGTCATCGAAACGACCGACATGAATGAGCTGTACCGGAACATGCTGAACCGCGACTACCTGCGGGAGCGACCCAAGGACCACATCGAAGCCGTGCTGAGACTCCCCTTCCTGGGTAACCGGCCCGATGCCTACACCATCGGCAACAACGACGGCCGGGCGGCGGGAAGGAGCATCGACCACCTGCACGTCATCCTGCTCCCGCGCTACGCAGGCGACGTGGAGGACCCAAGGGGCGGTATTCGCAACATCATTCCGGAACGAGCGAAATACCATGGGCCGGCGCCGGCCACGATGGCGGGTTGATGCTGACGGAAATGCGGGCATGGGGTCAGGCCTCACATGCCGACAACCCGGCCCCGGTGGCTCCCTGGGTCCGCCCCGCCGGGGAGATGCCGGAACGTCAGACCTGACCTCGATCCCCTGACCCGATCCTTCGATCCCTGAGGGAACCGCAACCGTGGAGCCGCGCGGTCTCCGGTCGCGATGGCTTACTCGGCCGGCGTGTCGCTTGCCGCAGGTCCCTCGTCGGTTTCGGGCTCCTCCGAATCCTGGGTCATGCGTGCCCATGTGGCCTTGATGTCGTCCCAGACGGCCTCGGTTCGGGTCTGAGCGGCGTCCCCTGCCTCACCCGAAACCTCGCGCGCCCGATCCCAGGCCTGTTCGGCACGGTCGCGGGCCACGGCAGCCGTCTCCTTGGCCCGTTCCCAGGCCTCGCTGCCTTCCTCCTGACCGACGCGCCAGGCTTCTTCCGCGCGGTCACGGGCCTGCTCGGCCAATTCGGTCGCACGGTTCCACAACTGCTCGGCCTCGGACTGGGCATCGGTATCCATCCCGTCCATCGGGGCCCCCGGGTCGGCCGACTCGGGTGATTCCCTCCCCTCGGGTCCATCGGCCATCGGCTCGGCAGGCTCGGGCGCGGCGCTCTGCGGTTCCACCGGTGGCTCAGGGGCGTCGCCTCGTTCACAGCCGGCCAGTGCCAGTGCGAGGGATAGTGCAAACAGCGTCAGCAGGTAACGCATCGCGTACTCCTTGTCGGCGTTGAAGATCGCAAACGCGAGTGTATCCGGCGGTCGAGTTGAAGGGGTGAGCCGTAACCCGACACCCGGGTTCCCTCCTCGGTGCGCCTCGCGGGTGGGGATGACGCCGCGACGACGGTTCAGCGCGGTGCCAGGGACGACCGCAGAACCCGGGGTTCAGCTCAGGCGCTATCGGCCTCGCGCTGCACGGCCACGTAATGCGTGACCTTGCCGGCATCGTCCAGCACCGAGGTGACCTTCCACTCGATCTCGAATGGCGTGCCGTCCTTGTGATAGTTGATGGTCTGGCCGTGGAAGGTGCGGCCGGCACGCAGGTCTTCGGCAAGCCGTTTGAGCACCTCCGGGTCAGTGCGCTCGCCCTGGAGCATGCCGGGCGTTTCGCCGACCACTTCGTCGGCGTTGTAGCCGGTCAGCTCCGTGAATTCCCGGTTGACGAAAACGATGCGCGAAGCCCCCGGTTCATCGGTCGGTTCGGTCACCATCACGGAATCGAAATTAAGGTCCGCAAGGGCCTGGAAGAGCGGGGATTGGACTTGATCGGTCATTAGGAAGCCTCACTGGGTTGGTAGATTCTTTGGTCTTGCGCCGGCCTGCAAAGGCTTTTTGATGACCCCGGATGTCCGGGCATCGTTGACAAGCGATCCACAGATCACGCAGACGTGTACAGGTCATTGCTTGCGAGACGGGCGCTGTGTGCACAGGGTGGTCAAGGGGCTGCGCATCCACCACTTTCGGCACTGAATCACGGATGTGATCGTGCTTATCCCAGGACAGGAAACCCAACTGCTCACCGGCAGTATCGCCGGGATGATCGGGCCGCAGCAACCCAGGGAAGAGAACGAAGGGGTGGGGAGGCATGATGGTGCCGAGGCGCACTCCGAGACGCCATCCTGGTGCAGCCTCTGTGGTGTTGAGCGTCGCCGGGGCGGGGCTGTAGGCCTTCGGTGCCGGCGTTCGCGTGGATGCGCACCCGGAAGGGGGCGGGAAGGGTGGCCATTCCTGCACTTTCCCGCCTTGCTCCGGCAAGTCTGGCTGTGCTTAATGGGCACCGAACTTGGCGCATGGCGCGCCAGGCGGCCGCCGTGTCGGGTGCCGCCCCGCTGCCGGCTGCTCCGGTAAAGGCCGGGACCCCATGCAGATCTTTCCTGCGCTGCGCCGTCGCCCCGATGCATTCCGGTGTGTTGACGCTGCTCACCGCGTCCAGGGTTCAGGCCGATGGCGAAGCCAGGACGACTGCCGAGCGCGGCCGCGCCCGCCGCCGGAGAGCGGATTGTTGACGACTGGAAAGGTGCTTTATGCTTCCTGTAGGCAGGACAAACCGGACGCGCCCCGGACGTCCGGGCGCCGGCACCCTCGCCGCCACCATCGGCCTCTGCGCCACCCTTCTGCCGGCCTCGAACGCGCTGGCGGGCAAGGCGCGCGACTACCTGAACGCGCCTGTCAACACCTGGGTGACCTTCTACAATCTGGGTTTCTCGACCAGTGTCGCGCCCGTCTCCGAAGGCGCCGACTACGGGATTGCCGGCATCACCACCGATGTTACGTCACAGTCGCTGATCCTCTCGCGCATCCTCGACGTGGGCGGGCGCACCGGCGGGCTGTCGCTGGTGCTGCCCCATGCCGATATCGATGTCGCCGCGGGTCCGTTCGGGGCTGATGCGGCAGGAGTCGGCGACATTGGCGTGGTCGCCGAGGTCAACCTGTTCGGCGCCCCGGCCCTGAGCCGGGAGGCCTTCGCGGACTGGACGCCCGAGACCTTCGCCTCGGCCCACCTGCTGGCGACCTTTCCCACCGGTGCCTACGACGCCGACGATCCCGTCAATGTCGGCTCCAACCGCTGGAGCCTCGCGCCCACGATCAACTACAGCTACACGCCGGACGCGGGCCGGACGTGGCTCGAGGCCTACGCGACGGCCCGGATCTTCGGCGACAATAGCGATGCCCCCGGCGCCGCCGACAGGCTGAAGCAGCGACCGCTCTACCAGCTCGAGCTGCACGCCAGCCGGAACCTGACGCCCGATCTCTGGCTGACGGCCGACGCCTACTACGACCGGGGCGGCGAGACGGTTCGCGACGGTGAGGACCAGGACAACGCCGCGGATACCTGGCGCCTCGGCGCCGGGCTGGGGCTGCGCCTGCCCTCCATCGGCACGCTGTTTCTGAACTACGACGCCGCCGTGTCGGCCCCGGCGGGCCAGCCTGAGGGCGAGACCTTCCGCCTCACGCTCGCCCGCGTCTGGTGACGCGCGAGCCCTCCGCGCGGCCGCGGCCGTCACGCTCACCTTGAACGCCGGGCCCGGTCATCAGCAGGTAGACTGTGGCCATGAGCGGCCATCTCTATGCCAGTCTGAAGCCGGAGGTCATCCTGGACGCGGTGGAGTCCACCGGGCTGCGCGCCGACGGTCGGCTGCTGGCGCTCAACAGCTACGAGAATCGCGTCTATCAGATCGGCATCGAGGATGCGGCACCCGTGGTCGCGAAGTTCTATCGACCGGGACGCTGGTCCGAGGCGGCCATCCGCGAGGAACATGCGTTCGCACTGGAGCTCGCGGCCGAGGAGGTTCCGGTGGTCGCGCCATTGCCGGATGCAGCGGGGGAGACGCTGCACCGCCACCTGGGCTTCCTGTTCGCGCTGTATCCCCGGCAGGGTGGGCGAACCCCGGACCTCGAGCAACGCGAGAATCTCGTGCGCATCGGGCGTTTCGTCGCCCGCATCCATGCCGTCGGTCGCGCCGGGAGTTTCCAGGCAAGAGAGCGCCTGGATGCCGCCGAACGGGGGGAGGCCGCGCGCGCGGACGTGCTCGCCAGCGAGCGTCTGCCATTCGAGCTGGAATCGGTTTACGAGGACCTCAGCGCGGATGTGCTCGAGCGCATCGTACGCCGGATGCAAGAGGCCGGGCCCGTGCCCATGATTCGCCTGCACGGCGACACCCACCCCGGCAATATCCTGTGGACCGACTCCGGCCCTCACTTCGTGGATCTCGACGACGCGTGCACCGGACCGGCGGTGCAGGATCTCTGGATGTTTTTGTCCGGCGCTGCCGAGGAGATGTCGGCCCAGATGCTGGCGCTGCTGGAGGGTTACGAGACCTTCGTGCGCCTCGACCGCCGCGAACTGGCCCTGATCACGCCGCTGCGTACGCTGCGCATCCTGCGCCACGCGGCCTGGCTTGCACGCCGTGCCGACGACCCGGCCTTCGTCCAGGCCTTTCCGGTCTTCTACACCACGCGATACTGGGAGGAGCACATCCTGACGCTGCGCGAACAGGCCGCTGCCCTGGACGAGCCCACACTCTCCCTCGGTGTCTGACCCTTATCGGAGCGCACCCGGGCGTTCGTGTCCCGTTGCGCCCCTGAAATCGCGGCCCGATCCGGCGCTGCTTCGCGTGCTAGAGCAACAGAACCAGACCAAGGACCAGCGCGACGGCACCACCGATGAGCAGGGTCAGGGTCTTCTGGGTGAAGCGGCCCAGGACCAGCCGGGCGGTCTGGTCTCTGGCACTCTGGCTCTCCATGTAGCCGTAGATCAGAGCGGCAATACCCGCAATCAAAAGCACGATTCCGACAAGGTTGGTCATGGGATTCTCCGTCCCGGGGTGGGTTTGGCGCATCCGTGGCGAGGACGCGGACCAGGACTTCATTCTGGCTTCCTTGAGTGGCCATGTCGATCCGCGCAAGGACAAGACACCCATCTTGTTCTTGTCTATGGTGCCCGGTACCGGATGCGCCCCAGGGGATCTCCATGAATGTATTGATCATCCTTGGACACCCGCGCGTGGAGAGCTTGTGCGGGGCCTTGGCCCGAGCGTACGGCGACGGAGCGCGCACCGCAGCCGCCGAGGTCCGGCAGCTCAATCTGTCGGAGGTGGCATTCGATCCGCATGTCCGGACGCAGTCGCCGAACCAGCAGATGCTGGAGCCGGGGTTAAGGGAAGCGCGCGACCTGATCGTCTGGGCCGAGCACCTGGTGTTCGTCTACCCGACCTGGTGGGGCACCCTGCCCGCGCTGTTGAAGGGATTCCTGGATCGGGTGTTCACCCCCGGATTCGCGTTCCGCACCTGTGACGGGGGCACCGGCTATCAGGGACTGCTGGGTGGGCGCTCGGCGCAGTTGATCACCACCATGGACACGCCACCCCTGATCCATCGCCTGGTCTATCGCCAACCCGGCCGCAATGCGATGGCGCGCGCCACGCTCGGGTTCTGCGGCATCCATCCCGTCCGCTCGCTGGTCTTCGGCCCGGTGCGCGGTTCCAGCCGGGAACAGCGCCGGCGCTGGCTGGAGCGCGCCCGGCACGCGGCACGGCAGCTGCAACACGGCCGGGTCACGCGATGGGAAGGGTTCCGGCACAAGACCCGTGCCTGGTTGCGGGCGCTGCGGCTGCAGTTCTACCCGATGACCTGGCTGGCCTACACCGCCGGCGCGCTCGCCGCCAATCCGGCCGGCGGCGTGTTCGGGAACCCGCTCTTCTGGCTGGGCTATCTCTGCCTGTTTCTGCTTGAGGTCGCGACCGTGCTGATCAACGAGCAGGTGGATTTTCCAAGCGACCGCGACAACCGATTCTTTGGTCCCTTCACGGGCGGCTCCCGGGTGCTGGTGGACGGGTTGCTGAGCCGGCGCGAGGTCGCAGCCGGCGTCGCGCTCTCGCTTCTTGCCTTCGTGGCCGCAACCGCGAGTCTGCTGGTCCTGACGCCAGGCTCCGTTCCCGTCGTGCTCGCGGTCCTGGGCGTGCTGGCGGTACTGGCGATCGGGTATACGGCACCGCCGCTGAAGCTCAGCTATCGGGGCCTGGGTGAACTGGATGTCGCGATCACCCACAGTCTGGGCGTGATCCTGTGCGGCTTCGTCTTCCTGGGCGGCCCATGGCAGGACCCGCTGCCGTGGCTGCTGAGCGTACCGCTGCTGCTTGCCATCCTGCCCTCGATCACCCTGTCGGGGATTCCGGATCTGGAGGCTGATGCCGCGGCAGGCAAGCGGACCCTGGCCGTCCGCCTCGGGCACCGGGGCGTCGTGCGGCTGTCCATCGTGTTCACGGGGCTTGCGGCCGCCGCCGCCCTGACCTGGGAACTGCTTGGTCTGGCCATGGACGCGTATGCAGGCATCGGCCTGTTCGTGGTCCCGCACGCCCTCTGGCTGGGCTGGCTGCTGTACCGCCGGCTCGAATCCGGCAACCGGCCCGGGCGCATCGACGGACTGATGGTGGCCTCCCTCACCTTCGTCTTGTGGTTCGGGCTCGTGCCGGTGTTGCGCCTCGCCGGTTAACGGCCCTGCTGAGGCCGGCCTTGGAGTGACGCCGTCTCCTGACGCTCCGCGCAGTGGCCTCATCGAGCCCCGTCACCCGACCGTTATGCCTTATGGCAGGAACCCTGCACGGGCGCGAATCCCTGGTGGGAGATGCGGGCGTGCCTGCGGTGGGCACCGGCTGAACGCCGGCTCAGGCGCCCGGGGCGGGTGCCCCGCGCCTGCGGTTGCGCAGCAGCCGTGCCAGGCGGATGAGCAGCCACACCAGCGCCAGGATCACCAGCACGCCAAAGACCAGCGGGGTCAGCAATGCGAACGCGATCGCGAGCAGGCTGCCCCCGGTCTCCGAGGTGGCGATCAGGGGATTGGCCACGCCGCCGGTCGAGGTCGTGGATACCCCGCGCGCCAGCACGGTCGTGCCCTGCACGATCCCTGCCGCGCCGCCACCCAGCAGCGCCCCCGTGCCCCACTGCAGCAGCCCGTGCATCTCGGGCAGCAGCGACGTCACGATCACGGTGCCGCCACCGATCGCGGCCGGCGTGGCGAGCGTGTCGAGGAGGTTGTCGACCACCGGGATGTAATAGGCACCGGCCTCCAGCAGGGCCGCGATGCCCACCACGACCAGCACCGGGTTGGAGGACAGCCAGGCGAATTCCTCGCCCAGTTCCAGCAGGCCGAGGCGGGAGGCCAGTCCCAGCGCCAGCACTGGCAGGAACACGCGCAGCCCGGCGGCCGCACTCAGGCTGATCCCCGCCATCAGTGCGGAAACGGTGCCCAGGTCGCCGATGCCTTCCATAAGCGGCATTCTAGCCCCTGTTTTCCGTGGACAGCACACCCATTTCGCTGCCTCCGGCCTGGGCCGCATGATCGGATGGCGCGGGCACTTATCGCAGGAGCGCCTGCACTCCTTGGTGATGGATGAGCGGTGCCTCATGGCAACGGTTCGCTGCATCGAGCTGAAGCCGGTGCAGGCGAAGCCTTGTCGAGAGCCGGCCGGCTGGCAGCGGGGCATTCGTGGAATGCCTCGATGCGGTTACCGGACGGTCAGTTACGCCCCGACACCCCGGGCGTCGAGCAGAGGGTAGAGCGAGACAGGTAATCTGTCCCCGCCGGTCATTGGCGGTATGCCAGCAGTCGCCTTCCCAGCCAGGCCAATCCGGCCAGTCCCAGAATGCCCACGAGTACCAGGGCCACTGCGCGCAGGTCCGCTTGACCAATCAGCGCCAGGAGCCCCTCGGCGAAGACCGCAAGGGCGATGATGCCGGGAAGCATGCCGACAGCGGTCCCGATCACGAAGTCGCGGACGCTGATGTGCATCGTTCCCGCCAGCAGATTCAGCACCACGAAGGGCGCGACCGGAACGATCCGCACCGTGATGATCGTCAGGATGCCCCGTCTCCCCAGTCTCCGGCTTACCTGCTGGATCCGGCCGTTGGCAAGGTGCTCGACGAGACCGCGCCCGGTGAAGCGACCGATGCCGTAGCCGATCACCGCGGAGAGGACGGAGCCGATCAGCGCCACGGAAGCACCTGTGACGGTTCCAAAGACCAGGGAGGACGTGAGGATCAGCAGCGTCACCGGTACCGCCGCCAGGCTCGCCGCCACGAAACCCAGTAGGCCCAGGGGTATGCCCCAGGGTGTGCTGTTGAGGCCGCGAACCCCCTCGGCCAGCACCGCGGGTTCGAGCCAGTCTCCGACTGGCGTGAAACGCCAGACTGCGACCAGGCCCAGCAGCAGGACGGCCAGTCCCGCCATGATCAGGATACGCCAGCGTATCAGGGGCAGGTTCTCCTTTCCGACGACCACATCCGTGATCAATTCCGTGTCCAGGGGGCGGTCCGGATCGACCACGCGTTCGTCCGGCAGCTGTCGGTTCCACTCGGGATCTGCCAGTGCCTCGAGTTTCTCGAGATGCAGGGGCCCGGGATCGCCTCGATCTGTCCCGGGCGGGCGCGTGCCGGAACCCGGTCCGGTCAGCGCGTCGATCGCCTCGAACATCCCGTTCCCCTGTTCCCGGGCATCGGCCTCGGCGCGGGCAAGGGTGTCCGGATCCACCGAAAGGAACATCGCCAGCAGACGTTGACGCAGGCTCCGGAAGACCCCGCGTTCCTCCGCGTTGCGGGCGATGACACACAGGTCGCACTCACTGTCGAGTCCCATCGAACGGTTGCTGAGGTTGGAAGAGGCAACCCGCAGGACCTCGTCGTCACTGATCATCAGCTTGGCGTGAACCATCAGGCAGCCCTTCTGCAGGCCGGATACTTCCGGGTAGCAGACCCGCAGGCGGCCATGGCGGTCGGCTGCACGCAGCCTCGACAGGATCCGCGCCCGAAGGATGTCCATCGTGTGCTGTTCCAGCCAGTGACCGGTCTTCTCCGGGAGGATCATCAGGATCCGGGGTCCCGAATCCTTCTGTAGCGAATCGCACAGGGCGTCCCCGATGACTCGGGACGACAGGTACTGATTCTCGATATACAACAAGTCGCGGCTCTGCGCGATCGTGTCGAGGTAAAGCCGCTCGACCTCCCGGACTTCGGCGTGGTCACCGTATTCCGGCAGCGTGCGCGCGATGCCGACCTGCGTATCGTGCAGCAGCACCTCCATGCCCTCTGGCCAGGGGTCGGAGGATGCACCATCCCCGGCACGCTGCTGCCGCAGCGCGTCGAAACCGGACAGCCCGCGGATATCCCCGCCGCCGGCGCGTCGCCAGCGTTCGAGAAAGATCTCCATCAGCGCCGCTGCCGCGTCTCCGTCCACGAGCGCCTGAGCGTCATGAAAGGGCGGATAGAGAGTACCGTTCGGGTCCCGCCTGCGCTCGTCCTCGGCGGAATGCGCCTGCGTGTCCCAGCGCCACTTGCTCAGGTCGAAGCCGCCGCACCATGCGATCTGACCGTCGACCGCCACGATCTTCTGGTGCTGGCTGCCCCCCACCGGGTGGGCATCGTCGGATATCAGATGCAAGCGGGGGTGGGCGGGGCCGCTCCGGAACAGACCCTTGCCCCAGGGTGGATCGCCGAAGAACAGGGGTTCGCGCTCCAGCGCGTAGATGGGCGCGAAGTCCCAGAGCAGGATGAAGATGTTCAGGGGCGGGGTGCGTTCCAGAAGCGCCACCAGGAGTTCGCCCAGCGCTGTAGGCAGGCCGTCGTCGGCCATCCGGCCGGGTTCCTCGTGGGGTCCGGGGCGGATGAGCTCGATCTGACTGTGGATGTCCCAGGCGCTGATGGCGATGCAGCGCTTCGCGCGGATCAGCGAACGCCGGAGCTGGGCAAAGTAGTCTTCCCCGTCGATCGCGACGGCGAAGCGGGTCGCCGGTTCGATGCGCCAGCAGTTGCTGCCCGGCTGCAACCTGAGGGTCATTGGAGCGACTGGGTCATGGTGATCGGGGTTGACTCGGGCAAGGGTTGCCCACGGGAACAGTGCCGGCAAAGGAGAACAGACTCGAAGCGGTTAAAATACCCTGCGGGTGGTCTGATCACCAGACCAGCTATCTGAGGGCAGGCCTTGAAACGATCGCATGGGGCACGGCCGTCGTGCATGTCTGGCGGGCCCGTTCGGGCTCGCGTCCAAGGCTTAGCGCATTCATGAGTCATCTTCGGGTCGCCACGTACAACATTCACGCCGGGATCGGTAGTGACCGTCGCTTCGATGCGCAACGGATTTCAAAGGTTATCAACGAACTGGACGCTGAAGTTGTCGCGCTTCACGAGGTTGAATCGCACGGCGGTGATCTGGGCGCGCTCGGCGTTCTGGCGGCGGAAACCGGCCTGCGCGCGCTTGCCGGACCGACCATGCTCCGGGGCGAGGCCACCTATGGTAACGCGTTACTCACCTGCTGTGACTTTTCCGGCATCGAGCGTATCGATCTGAGCGTCGCCGGTCGCGAACCTCGCGGGGCGCTCGATGTCCGGCTGCAGTGTCGCGGGATGTCGCTGCGAGTCGTTGCCACGCATCTCGGGCTGGCCAGGGCCGAACGCGGGAGACAGGTCAGGCAGCTGATGGATCGCCTCCATCCCGCGGATGCGTTGCCGACGGTCTTGATGGGCGACATGAACGAATGGATCCTCTGGAGCAAGCCGCTGAGGCAGCTGCATGAACGGTTCGGGAAGACGGGGGCGCCCGCCACGTTCCCGGCCCGCTTCCCACTGTTCGCGCTGGATCGGCTCTGGGTCCGGCCCGGGAATCGGCTGGTCCGCCTGTATCGGCATGTGACCCCGCTCTCCCGCATCGCCTCTGACCATCTGCCGCTGGTCGCGGAGATCGATCTTTCGCAGCATTGAGGAAGCCGATTCCCGCGAGGATCATTCTCCCTCTTGCGCTTGCGATAGAGGGGCCGGGCGCGAGGGCCGCACCCCGCCCGACCCTCCCCCGCAAGCGGGGGAGGGGGTTCATCGTTACTGGTGGCCCCGACCTGGTCGACGACTCAGGTGGGGCCGTGTCGCAACAGACCTACCATGGCCTCTGCGACGCTGCGGCTGGATTGCGGATTCTGGCCGGTCACCAGCATGCCGTCCACGACCACATGGTCGGTCCAGTCGTCCGCGGTGGCGACCTCGCCCCCGAGCTCGCGCAGGCGGTCCTCGAGCAGGAAGGGCATGGCGTCCACCCGGTCCACCGCGCGTTCCTCGCCATTGCTGAAGGCGGCGAGCCTGCGTCCACTGGCCGCCGGGGTGCCGTCGTGCAGCATCGCGCCGACCAGGCAGGCGGGACCATGGCAGACCGCGCCGAGGACCTTGTCATGCTCGATGAACTCGGTCACCAGCCGCTGTACGTGCGGATTCTCGGGGAGATCGAACATGGTTCCGTGCCCACCGGGAAAGAAGATCGCGCAGTAGGGCCCGTGATGGACGTTTTCGTCCAGGGGGATCGTGTCACTCAGTGCCTGTTGCGCGGCAACGGTGGGAAAGGACGGCTCCATCTCGAGGCTCTGTGGATCGAGGGGCGTCGGACCACCCTTCGGACTCGCGACCTTGATCTCGAAACCCGCTTCACGGAAGCGCGCGTACGGAACCGCGAATTCCTCAAACCAGAGGCCCGTCGCGTGCCCCGGGGCAATCTCGTCGTGACTGGTGACGACCACCAGTATCGTCTGACTCATTCGGATGCCTCCCTGTTGGTCTCACTTGATGGACTGGGCCGCGGCCAACGGGTTCCGGGAAGACCCTCGATGCCGGGCAGGATCAGGCGGACTTGGGGTCAGCTTCAGCTTCGCCTGGCGGCCACAGGACATCGGTCGGGGCGCCGTGCACGGCGATCCCGGGACTGACCTGGAGCGGCGGGGCCGTGCCGTCCTTGTCCTGGCCAAAGTAGACGGTACGGTGCGGGAACGGGATCTCGATGCCGAGTTCGTCGAAGCGTTGCTTGATGCGGCGGTTGAAGGCGCGCCCGACCATCCACTGCTTGATGGGTTGCGTCTTGATCCGGCCCTTGATGACCACCGCGTTGTCGCCGAAGGCGTCGACCCCGAAGATCTCCAGCGGTTCCAGCACCACCGGGCCGATCTCCGGGTCGGCTATCAGCTCCTCGCCGACCTGACGGATCACCTCCATCACCTCGTCGACATCCTCGCGGTAGGCCACCCCGAGGTCGAAGACGTAGAACGAGAAGTCGCGGGTGAGGTTGCTGACGGTGTCGATCGCGCTGAAGGGGATGGTGTGAACGGTGCCACTCAGGTCGCGCAGCCGCACGGTGCGGATCGTAATGGCCTCGACGAGGCCTGCCCGCTCGCCAAGCTTGACCACGTCGCCGACGGCCATCAGGTCCTGCATCAGGATGAACACGCCCGTGATGACGTCCTGCACCAGTCGCTGAGCGCCGAAGCCGATGGCCAATCCGAGCACGCCGGCGCCTGCGAGCAGCGGGGCGATGTTGATCCCGAGTTCGGAGAGGATGACCAGTGTGGACATCACGATCAGCACCACCAGCAGCGCATTACGGGCGACGGTGAGCAGTGTCTTGGCGCGCGCACTGCGCACCCTGGGGCCATCGCGGGCATCGGTCTCGGCGAGATAGCGTTCGATGAAGGAGGCGGTGACCTCCCACACGATGACCGCCACGACCAGCACGCCAAGGATGCGCGCCACCGTACCCCCGAGGGCCTGCCCTGGTTCGCTGGCGAGCCACGCCAGCGCCTCGATCCCCCACGCATGCAGGATTGCAAGTCCGGCCAGGATGTAGAGCAGCCAGCGCGCTGCGCCCTGCAGCAGGGGGAAGTAGTGCTTCACCCGTGCCTCCAGCTGCGGGTGGGTGCTCCGCAGTTGAACATTGATGCTGAGCCAGCGTGCGAACAGGCGGTCGACCAGATGCAACGCGAATCTTGCCACCACCAGGACGGCAATCGTCAGCAGAGTGGCGCGCAGAACGAAGAGGAACCCGAGGCGCCAGTCCAGCGCCCACACGGCGAACAGCAGGATCAGGTACGCGCCGGCCAGCAGATGCCAGGATTGCGCGAGCCGGCGCCTGAACAGGGAGAGCGTCAGGCGCCCCGGTAGCCCGCCCTCCATCTCCCGGCCGCGGATGCGTTCGGCGACCGGGCGGCGGTTCTGCAGGATCAGGATCAGCCCCATCAGGGTAACGACGAGGCCGAGCAGGTGCATCAGAGCCTCGTAGGCCGCCGCGCCGATGCCGAGCAGCAACGCCGCCTGCAGACCGAAAAAGCCGTAGATCGCCGTGGAGGCCAGCCTGCGCACCCAGATCATCGCGTAGTGCGCCGTCTCGTCGCTGGACGGGATCAGGCGCAGCGCCGGCTCGCGCTCGGCGAATACCCGTCCGCTCAATGTCATCACCAGGCGCACGATGATGGACGCGTTGAGCCAGGCGAGGGCCACCAGGCGTGTCTGCTCGGGAGGAGCCGCAACTGCCAGCACCGCGTAACCGGCGGCCGCGAAGGCGACGATCGGAAGCAGGTCGAGGAGGAGCAGGAATACCGCGCCAATCAGTCGCTGCGGCCATGTATCGCGCGCGCTGGCAAGGATCCGGGTCCGGGAGGTCGCCAGCAGCCGGGTCACGACTCGCGCGACCGCATAGGCAGAGATCAGTACCGCCGCAAGCCACAGCAGGATGTTGAGCCATCGCGCGTGCTCTTCGGGATCCGTCACCGCGTGACCCAGCCATTCGTAGGCCTGCGGCAGGTACTCAACGGAATGCGCGATACGGGCGAGCCCCGTGCCGAAAACGGCGAGCCCTTCGGAGAGCGCTTGCATCAGGTCGCCGGTGGCGGTCTGGATGTCCGGCACCGGCTTCGGCTCGTCGATCTCCGCCAGGATGCGCAGCTTGCGTACGAGTTCGCCGCGGGCCTGCTCGTCCTCAAGCGTGGTGATCAGGGCCTCGATCTCCGTGGTCGAAGGCGCCTCCGTGGCCGCCGCAGCCGTGGCGCAGAAGGCACCCAGCAGCCCCAGAACCAAGGCCAGTGCCACCCCTCGCAGCCGTGTGATCGGGCATCTCAAAGGCAAAGCCTTCCCCTCGAATCCGTGATGAGTCTCCCGCGTTCTTTCATGGGGTCGCCCGCAAACAATGCCGTGGACACGAGGATCGCGCAACTGCCCTGCGGAAGTGAGTGCCCCCAGGGGCACGGCGGACGGACCGCGGCTCCCTGCGCCTGCCCTTGCCCTGCGTGTCAACGGTCTGTGTCATCCTGAGGGGCCCATACCATGGAGCAAGCGATGCAGATCTGGGTCGATGCCGATGCCTGTCCGGCGGTGATCAAGGAAATCCTGTTCCGGGCCGCGGAGCGCGTGTCGGTGCCGGTCACGCTGGTGGCGAATCAGCCCCTGCGGGTTCCGCGTTCCCGCCATGTTCGCATGCTCCAGGTGGCCCGGGGCTTTGACGTCGCCGACAATGAGATCGTGGCGCGGGTGGAGTCGGGTGATCTGGTGATCACCGCCGATATCCCGTTGGCGGCCGAGGTCATCGCACGCGGTGGCCACGCCCTCAACCCGCGGGGCGAGTTCTATAGCCCCGAGACCATCCGGTCGCGTCTGGACATGCGGGACTTCATGGAGACCCTGCGCGCATCCGGCGTGGACACCGGCGGACCCGCCACCCTGCATCCGCGCGACCGGCAGGCGTTTGCGAATCAACTGGACCGCTTCCTGCAACGTCACCTTCGGGAGAGACCGCCCCCGCCCGGGGATGCCCCCTGATATTGACGGTGGCCCCTGGGTCCGGGTCAGGCCGGGGGAGGCGGCTTGGTGGCCTCGATGTGGGCGGAGAGCACGTAGTCTTCCACCCCGCGGCCCGGTGCCCAGTCCTTGATGAATTCCCGGGATTCGTCCTTGGGCGCGATGCGGATGTCCCGGAAGCCCGCGGCCTGCAGCATGGCCTGCAGGTCCTCGAGCAGCGGCGCGCCGGCAATGCACCCCGCGTAGAGCACCGGATCGTTGCGCATGTCCTCCGGCAGCTCGGTGCCGGCGACCACATCGGAGATCGCCAGCCTTCCACCGGGTTTCAGCACACGAAAGGCCTCGCGGAATACCTGTGGCTTGTCCGGAGACAGGTTGATCACGCAGTTGGAGATGATCACGTCGGCGGCATTGTCGGCCACCGGCAGATGCTCGATCTCCCCGAGGCGAAACTCCACATTGGAGAAGGCACCCTTCTCGGCATTGGCGCGGGCCTTGCTGACCATGGTCGGGGTCATGTCGATGCCGATCACGCGGCCGGTCGCGCCTACTTCCGGGGAGGCCAGAAAGGCATCGAAGCCGCCGCCGCTGCCGAGATCCACCACCACTTCACCGGGTCGAAGACTGGCGATTGCGCGCGGATTGCCGCAACCCAGACCCATGTCCGCACCCTCCGGCACCGCCGCGAGATCCGCGTTGGAATAGCCGAGGCGGGTGGAGATCAGGGCATTGATGGCCACGTCGTCGGAGACCCCGCAGCAGCCAGAGGCCTCTCCGCAGCCCTCGCCTGCGTTGTCGGCCTCGGCCACCCGGGCGTAGCTGTCCCGCACCTGCTGGCGGATCTGGTCGGTGTCTTCCTGGTTCATGACGGGGTTCCGGATCGGGTTGCGAATGGCACAATGGTAGCCGGCATCCCCCGGCGATGTGCAATCGCCACAGGTGAGCCCCGGCCTTGTTGGTCAGGGGCGGGGCTGGAGGGTACTGCAGTTGGCTGACACCGGATTGCAATCGATCAATGGCTGAGTCGCTACCGGACAATACGGGTGCATACAGCCTCGCGGGGCGGTCGCTGGTACTGTTGACCCGTCATGGCAAGGAGCGCGTGATCGCGCCGACACTGGAGCCGGCACTCGGCTGCAGGCTCGACGTGATCGACAGCTTCGATACCGACCGGCTGGGCACCTTCACGCGCGAGATTCCGCGCGCCGGCACGCAGCTCGAGGCCGCGCGCCGCAAGGCGCGCATCGGCATGGAGCTCACGGGCTCGTCCTTCGGACTCGCGAGCGAGGGCGCCTTCGGTCCCGACCCGGGGATCGGCCTGATCCCGTGGAACGTGGAGTACGTCATCCTGCTCGATGACCTGCGTGGCCTGGAACTGGCGGGCCAGGCACAAGGGCCGGCAAGGCAGGCCCATCGCAGCGTGACGGACTGGGAGGCCATGCTGGCATTCGCGGAAGAGGCGGGCTTCCCCGATCATCACCTGGTACTGCGCCCGGATCACGAGAATGATCCGCGCATACGCAAGGGCATCGGCGATCTCGGCGCGCTCGAGCGGGCCTTTGACTGGGCCCGGGCGCATGCGACCAGCGGAAGGGTGTTCGTGGAATCCGACCTCCGCGCGCATTGCAATCCGACGCGCATGCAGATGATCGCGCGTGCCACCGAGGATCTGCTTGCGCGGCTGGGTTCCCTCTGCCCGGCCTGCGGAGCTCCCGGATTCTGGATCGTCGAGCGCATTCCGGGGCTGCCCTGTGCGGACTGTGGCGCGCCCACGCGGCAGGCGCGCGCCGAGGTACAGGGCTGCATCGCGTGTCCCTACCGTGAAACGCGCCCCGCGGATCCTGGCCAGGATGCCGACCCGGCGGTCTGCGACTGGTGCAATCCCTGACCTGTTTCCATTCCCTCCGTCCGCAGCCGCTCGATGCGCTCGCCGGAGCCGCCGCCGGAACGCGCATCGGCGGCCCCGGGTCACCGGGCTGCGGCAGAGGTCGAGGCACTCTCGGCCTCACCTTACCGGGCGCCCAGGCAGTACGGTAGACTTTCCTCCAGGGAACGCGGTGTGAGCCCGAGATCGGCGAAGGTGCCGGCACCGTGACCGACGACGTTATCCTCCTGCATCAGCAGTACCTGGTCCCGCGTCAATGGCGGATTGGGCAGGGACGTTGCCAGCACCGCCAGGGCCCGCCAGAGCAAAAAGGGGATCGGGATCAGCGGCCTGCGGCGTCCCAGGTACGCGAGGACCCGCTCGACCACCTCGCGATATCGGTAGACGCAGGCGCCGCCCAGTTCGAACAGGAATTGTTCGGAACCGGTGGCCCCGGTCCGCACGGCCACGGCCTGCGCCACGTCGTCGACCAGCACCGGCTGAAGACGGGTTTCGCCGCGGCCGAACAGGGGGATCACTGGCAGGCGCGAGAGGCGTACGAGGTTGCCGAGGAAGGCATCCCGGGGCCCGAACATCACGCTCGGGCGCACAATGATCGCCTTGCCGAAGGCCGCCCGCACGCTCTCCTCGCCGCCGGCGCGGGCGCGCACGTAGCCAGACGGCGAGGATGGGCTTGCGCCGATGCCGGAGATCAATACCAGCTGCCGGATCCCGGCCTCGCGCGACAGCCGAGCCACCCGGCCGGCGCCCTGCACATGGACGGCCTCGAAGGTGTCCTTGCCGCCGGATTCGACGTACAGACTCACCGCGTTCACGGCGCTGGTGGCATTCTCCAGCGCCCGGTTGACGCTGGCCGCATCGTGGATGTCGGCGGTCGCCAGTTCGATGACGTCACGGTCGCTCGCCCAGTCGGGGCGAACGGGGTGGCGTGCGGCGATGCGCACCGCCCTTCCCGAAGTCGCGAGCGCCCGGACGATGCGGCTGCCCAGAAATCCCGTGCCCCCGAAGACTGTGGTGACCTCGTGGCTCATCAGTGGGCTCCTGTTCCGCGTCGTGGCGTTTGGATTCTCGCCGGTTTTCGGCGGAACACGCCATGGGTATGTTTCCGCACGGCGCATGCTGCGCCCCGGGAGGCCTGAACAGGGCGATTCCGGCCTTTCGCGGAACCCGGGATCAGGTCCCGCATTCCGGCATTGTTCCGGGATTCGCGCTCGCAGGCGGCGCACCAGGGGTTTCTTCGGGCCCCTGGTGCCGGTGGATACCCAGACGGCACACGCGCCCCGGTGGCATCGGGCGGGTAGGCGGCCGACAGGCGCGCGGGCGTGATGAAACAGGCATTTTCCGTCCCTATACTCCTGGTGGATGGCCCGCCTGCGAGAAGGTCTCGGCACGCTTCTCCCGCGACCGGGTGCCTGCCGACGGCTTCGGCTTCGATACCCCACCGTTGCCGGGAGGAGCGAACATGGCAAACGCGGAAACCAACGATCGAAAAGACCGCGAGGCGAGCTACGACGTCATCGTGATCGGGGCGGGTTCGACTGGCACCAACGTGGCGTGGTACGCCCGTGACAACGACCTGTCGGTGGCGGTTGTCGAGAGCGAACTGGTCGGCGGGGAATGCTCGTACTGGGCCTGCATCCCCAGCAAGGTGCTCCTCGGCTCCTCCGCGGCCGTGGCGGCGGCGCGGCGCATTCCCGGTGCCGCCGCCGCCGTCAACGGCGAGCTCGATGTCGATGCGGTGTTCGCTCGGCGCACACAGTGGACCCACGGCTGGGACGATGAGGCCCAGGTGTCCTGGCTGAAGCGCATCGGGGCGGAGCTGTTTCGTGGCCGGGGTCAGCTTGCCGGCGAACGCCGCGTCGAGGTGGCGCTGGATGACGGCGGATCCAGGACGCTGACGGCATCGCGCGCGGTGGTCGTCGCCAGCGGTTCCCGCGCCAGCATTCCGCCGATCGACGGGCTCCGAGAGACGCGCGTTTGGGACAATCGCGGGGCGACGGCGGCCGAACGGGTTCCCGGCCGGCTCCTTGTGCTTGGCGGCGGTGCGGTCGGCGTCGAAATGGCCCAGGCGTACCGTCGGTTCGGTGCCGAGGTGACCATCGTCGAGAGGGCCGACCGGCTGCTCGGATCCTACGAGCCGGAGGTCAGCGAGGTGATGCGTGCGGTGCTCGAGGCCGATGGCGTCACCGTGCTTTCCGGGACCGCGGCCGCGTCGGTGGCGCGCAGGGAGGGCGATGAAGGCCCCGTTACGGTGAGCACCCAGGACGGCGAAGAACTGGCCGGTGACGAGCTCCTGGTAGCGATCGGTCGCACACCCAACACCGACGACCTCGGGCTCGAGACCGTCGGGCTGTCACCCGGCGGCCCGCTCGCAGTGGACAACCGGCTGCGGGTCACCGGCGTTGACGGCGGCTGGCTATACGCGGCCGGGGATGTCAACGGCCGGGTACTGCTAACGCACCAGGGCAAGTACCAGGCCCGGATCATCGGTGACGTGATCGCCGGGAAGGACGGGACGGCCTGGGCCGATCAGCGGGCGGTGCCACAGGTCCTGTTCACCGATCCGCCGGCCGCCTCCGTCGGCATGACGGAACAGCAGGCCCGCGACGCCGGTCGGGAGGTCAAGACCGTTGCCGCCGACCCGAATAGGGTCGCCGGTGGTGCGCTGCACGGACACGACCACGGCATGGCGAAGCTCGTGATCGATCAGGCCCGCCGCGTCGTCGTGGGTGCGAGCTTTGTCGGGCCCGATGCCGGCGAGATCCTGCACTCCGCCACTATCGCCATCGTCGGCGAGGTCCCGCTCGAGACCCTGTGGCACGCGGTTCCGGCCTATCCGACCACCAGCGAGGTGTGGCTGCGACTGCTCGAGGCCGATCGGGGGCTGTAGCCGGCGGCTGCCGGCTGCGCTTCAGGGCTGCCCGGCCCCGGACCGTTGCAGCCGGGCATCAAGCTGCCAGAACAGCAGCGCCCAGCCCAGGCCGAATGCC
>NZ_JAWLHP010000032.1:0-35453 GCF_041690275.1 Thioalkalivibrio sp. | reverse complement strand
CGGTGGCCGTCCCGGGCCTGGCATTAAACCATTATCTGCTTACATTCTGGACGGCTTATCCACGGTAGGAGTATCATCTGCCGCGTGTTCCAAGCCCGAAGTGGCACCCGGTCGGGTCCGGCGCCAGGGTATTCGAAACTGTCCGGTCGCCCCTGCGTAGTCCGTCCCGACGCCATGATGCACAGCCTGAGGCCCGAGCAATGGACGACACGCTGCAACGACTCCTCGACGCCGAGATGCGGGCGGAACGCCTCGCGAAGGAGGCCGAGGAGGAACACCAGCGCACCATTTCGGCAGCGGCCGAAGAGGCCCATGATCTGGACGAGCGCTTCACCGCGCGGGTTCCCGAGATCCAGAAGACCTGGATCGCGCGTTCCGAGGAGCGGGCAGCGAAGACCATCGCGGAGGTCGAACGCCGCTACGACGAACGCCACCAGACGCTTCGCGACCTCGCCGAAGAGCGCGAGTCCGAGGCGCTGGAGGCCGCCTTCAAGGTCCTGATTGACGTCAGGCTCTAGCCGACTCAAAGCCTTCCGTTTACAAGGGCGGGACGAAGAGGTCTATTTCGATGAGCAGCGTGGCAAGCAACGCCTACCTGAATACGCGGGTGGCGGCGAAGGCGACCCAGCTGTTCGGGCGGGACGACCTCAAGCGCTTCGTGCAGATGAGTCTCGCGGAAATCGCCGACGAATTCGCTCTTGGCAGTCTGCTGGAGGAGCCGGGCAACGTTCGTGCGAAGAGCCGGGCGGTGGAACAGGCGCTGATCCAGTTGCTGCTCGAGGAGTTGCAGGTCCTGATCCGCCCGATGGACACGGAAGAACGCGGGCTGGTGCTGGCCTGGGGCCGCCGGTTCGCGCTGTTCAACCTCAAGACCCTGCTGCGCGGCAAGATCAATGACCTCGACCCGCAGGAGATCCGCGAGAACCTGTACGATCTACCGCCCCGGTTGCGGCTCCCCGATGAGGACCTCTTCCGCACGGAAAGTGCGGTGGAACTGCTGCGCTATCTGGAAAGCGGCCCGCTGAGCCTCCTCGCCCGCCAGGCCCGTGAGATCTACGAGCGGCGGCAGGAGGCCTTCGCGCTGGAGGCGGCCATCGATCAGCGCTACTACACCGAGCTCGCGCGCCGCGTGGGCCGGCTGGGCGGGCACGCGGATCAGCGCGAGATGCGGGTGCTGGTCGGGAGTCTGGTTGACCGGGCGAATATCCTCTGGCTGTTGCGTTTCCGCTTCGGTTACAAGCTGTCGCCATCAGAGACCTTCTACCAGCTGGTCCCCTCCCCGCACCTGATGTACCGCCAGCGGCTGCTGGACCTGGTTGCGCTGGATGATCAGATCAAGGTGATCGCGGCCCTGCCGGGCCCGCTGCGCGATCTCCTGGCGGATGCGGGAAACCTGATGGAGGCGCAGCGGCGCCTCGCCTTCTATTGCGCCGATATCGCGGCCGATGCCCTGCGCCATGGCCAGACCGGCGTCTCCAGGGCCCTGGCCTATCTGATGCTGCGCGAGGAAAATCTGCGTGCGGTGTTCGGCCTCGTTCAGGGACGGCTGCTCCGGCTGCCGGACACCTATGTCGACCTTGCGCTGGGGCTGAGCCCTGCGATCTGCGTGCACCGATGGCAGGAGGCGGCCTGATGCCCGGTCGCTCCATGTCCCCTTTTTCCCGCTCGACCGCGAGGACCGAAGAGGAACCCTCCTGATGCTGACCCCCCAGCCGATGAAGCATGTCCGGCTCCTGGTGCTGCAAGAGGACCTGCCCCAGGCGTCGCTGGTGCTGGCCGAGACGGAACGCTTCCATCCCGACCCAAGGCAACCCGAGGAGCAGCGCCTGACGCCGCTCGCGGACAGCCGGTACCAGCGCGAGTACCAGCAGGGGCGGTCCCGGTTCGAGAAGATCGGGCAGGTCGTGCCGCTGCCGGAACCGGATCTGAGCGAGATCCGGGCAGTGGGGCTCGACGAGCTGACCGAGACCAATACCTGGCTCGGCCAGGCGTGGAGCTTCTGCCTGGAGCATCAGGAAGGATTCCGGGAGCTGGATGAGGCCGAGCGCCTGCTCGACGAACAGGAGGCCGCGCTGGCCAACTTCGCAGAGTTGAACGTGGATCTGAGTGCACTGCGCGCCGAGAAGCGTTTCCTCGATCTGCGCGTCGGAGTGGTGCCGCGGGAGAACGTCGCCCGCCTCGAGGGGGCCCTTCGCCTGGCGGGCTACATGCTGCTGAAGTACAGGGAGCAGGATGAGAATGCGCACGTGGTGATCCTTGGGCCGGCCGGTCTGAATCCATCCGAACTGACATCGCTGCTGGCCTCGGCCGGGTTCACCGCGGTACCGCTCCCGCACGGGCTGGATGAATCCCCCGGCGCGATCCAGGCCGAGCAGCGGGCCGAACGCCAGCGCATCGCCCGCGAGCGTGCCGAACTGGCCGAGGAGGTCGACGAGTGCGCGACCTTGATGCACGACAAGCTGGCCCACGCGGCCACCGTGCTTGCCCTCGCCGAACCCTTTGTCACGATGGATCCGGCGATCCGCAGCGCCGGGCATCTCGCCTGTATCGCCGGATGGGTACCGTCCCGGGATCTGCCCCGGGTGGAGCACCGGCTGCAGGCCGAGATGTCGCACCCCTTCAGCCTGGAAAGCCGCCGGCCGCGCGAGGACGAGCGACCGCTGGTGCCAACGGTACCGGTGAAGAGCCGCCTCCTGGAGCCGTTTGCGATGCTGGTGAAGCAGTACGGCATTCCCCGCTACGGCGAGATCGACCCCACGCTGCTGTTCACGATCACCTTCCTGCTGATGTTCGGGACCATGTTCGGCGACGTCGGACACGGCGGCGTGCTGGCCTTGCTGGCCTGGATCTTCCGCAGGAAGCTCGGGCGCTTCTACGTCTTCGGGCTGCTGGCGGGGGTGTCCTCGATCTTCTTCGGTTTCGTGTTCGGCAGCGTATTCGGGTACAAGGACCTGCTTCCGGCGCTGTGGATGTCGCCTCTGTACAACCCGATCCTGATGCTGCAACTGGCGCTTGGCTGGGGCGTCCTCTTCCTCACCCTCGCCTGCGTGCTCACCATCTACAACCGATTCGCGATCCGTGCCCCGATGGCGGCCGTGTTCGGCCCGCACGGGGTCGTGAACCTGATCTTCTACCTGGGGCTGATCTGGGGCGGCGTATCGCTGGCCCTCACGGGTCAATTCGGGCTGGTGCAGGCGATCCTGGTCATTGGCGCGCTGGCAGCACTCGCCGGCTACAACTGGCTGCACATGCAGGCACCGATCGCGGAAAAGGTCCTGGTCGTGCTGATCGAGACGCTGGAGACGGTGATCGGTTACCTCTCCAACACCCTGTCCTTCCTGCGCGTCGCCGCCTTCAGTATCAACCATGTGGCGCTGATGATCGCGGTGCTGACCCTGGCCGGCATGATGGGCACGGTCGGGCACGTGCTGATGGTGATCTTCGGCAATATCTTCGTGATCGTACTCGAGGGCGTGATCGTCACCATCCAGGTCATGCGCCTGCAGTATTTTGAAGGTTTTTCGCGCTACTTCTCGGCCGATGGCCGGGAGTTCGCGCCGGTCCGGCTGCGCCGGGGTGCGCGCGCCGCCTGAGGATCGAATCCGTTCCCTGTCCACACAACCCTGGAGTTCACCATGCACTGGCTCGTTGGTCTCATGTCCTTCGCCATCGTCGGCCTCATCGCCGCAGGCTTCTACCTGGAACTGCGCCCGGCGCTGGCGCCGCGCCTTCGCAGCATCTTCAAGCCGGCGCTCGCCGTGCAGATGACCGTGTTCGTCGGCGCGATGTTCGGGCTGCTGGCGCTGGGCGTCAGTGACGCGATGGCCCAGCCCGCCGTGGCCGAGCAGGTCGCCACCGAGGTCAGCATCGGTCTCGGCCTGGCGATCATCGGCGTGGGCATCCCGACCGCGCTCTCGACCATTGGTGCCGGAATCGCGGTGGGGCCGATCGGTTCCGCGGCGCTGGCGGCGATCACCGAGAAGCCCGAGATGCTGGGCCGAAGCCTGATCTACATCGGTCTGGCGGAAGGCATCGCGATCTACGGCCTGGTCGTCAGTATCCTGCTGCTGAACCGTATCTGAGGACGCCGCGCCGTGACTACGGAGGCAGCGCACGGTCGTCAGACACGGCTGCTGTTCATGGGTGACAGCAGCCTGGCTGACGGCTTCCGGCTGATCGGGTTCGAGACCGTGCCCAACCCGGAACCGGCCCAGGTCAACCGGATCCTGCGCGACCTGGATCGCAGTCGGGATAGCGCCTTCGTGATTATCGATGATGCGATGATGGATTGGGATGTACCGATGCTCGCGCAGCTTCGCCGCGAGGGCGGTCGCATCATCGTGATTTCGCTGCCACCCCTCGAAACCATGCCGCCCCGGCTCAGCAGCGACGTCGCGGCGCGCCTGCAGCGATTGTTCGGGGCGGGCAGTCTATCCACCGGGGAAGAAACGTGAATCAGGTATTGGAGCTGGAAGAGGCGATCCTGGCGCGGGCCCAGCAGCTGGCCGACCAGTATGCGGAACAGGCACAGCGCACCCGCGATTCGGTGCTGCGCGAGGCCTCGGAGCGTCTGCGCCAGCGGGAGCAGCGCGAGGAGGCCGCGGCCCGCGCGCTGGGCGATCGTCATTACCGTCAGCGGGTGCAGGCGGCCGAGCTGAAACTGCAGAGCAACCTGGACGGGGTGCGCTGGAACCTGTTGCGCGACGTCGAGGACCGCCTGCAGGACCGGATGCGGACCTTCATGCGTGACGAACACGCCTACACGGAATACCTGGTCGGGCTGCTGCGCGAGGCGGCCTCGCAGATGGATGCCCCGAGGCTGACCGTGCGCACCAACGCCGATGACCGCGAGCGGCTGGAGAAGGTCTGGGATCGGATCCGCGCGGAATTGCCGGATCATGAACTGCGGCTCGACGAAGAGCCGATCCCGACGCTGGGGGGCGTGCTGCTGCTGAGCGAGAACCGGCGCGAACGGGTCAACAACACCTTCGAGGGCCGGAAGGCCCGTCTGCGCCTGGAACTCCAGCGCGTGATCCTGGAACGGCTGCTGCCGACCTCCGCGGAGTCGGGCAACCTCTTTACCGGATGAGATGATGAGCAAGACTGAACGCACAGGCGTGGTCCGCGATATCAACGGACCGATTGTCACCGTCGAACTGCCCGGCATCCGCCACGGCGAGCAGGTCAAGATCGGCGACCTCGGTCTGTTCGGCGAGGTCATCTCGCTGAATGGTGATCGCGCGGTGGTCCAGACCTACGAGTCGACAGACGGCGTCCGTCCGGGAGAGCCCGCGCAGGGTCTCGGCTGGCCCCTTTCGGTCGAACTCGGCCCCGGCCTGATGGGCGGGATCTTCGACGGCGTGCAACGCCCGCTGGAGAAGATCGCGCTGCAGTCCGGCGACTACATCCGCCGCGGCATCGATGTCGCGGCCCTGGATCGCTCCAGGCAATGGGCCTTCGAGCCGAACCGGGACCTGGAGTCGGGTCAGCCGGTGGGGCCGGGCACTCGCCTGGGCTCGGTGCAGGAGACCGAGACGGTGCTGCATCAGATCCTGGTGCCGCCGGGCATCCACGGAGAGCTGGAGGAGATCGCCCCGGCCGGCGAGTACGACATCGAGTCGACGATCGCGCGCGTACGAGCGGCCAACGGACACAGCGAGCGGCTGCGCATGTACCACCGCTGGCCGGTGCGCACGCCCCGGCCCTACCTGCGCCGCGATGACGGTATCGCGCCGCTGATCACGGGCCAGCGCGTGATCGACACCTTCTTCCCGCAGCTCAAGGGTGGCAAGGGTGCGGTGCCCGGGCCCTTCGGCGCCGGCAAGACCGTGGTCCAGCAGCAGATCGCCCGCTGGTCCAACGCGGACATCGTGATCTATGTCGGCTGCGGGGAGCGCGGCAACGAACTGGTCGATGTGCTCGAGACCTTCCCGGAACTGGACGATCCCTACACCGGCCGCAAGCTGATGGAACGCACGCTGCTGGTGGCGAACACGTCCAACATGCCGGTGGTCGCGCGCGAGGCGTCGGTGTACGTCGGCATCACCATGGCCGAGTACTACCGTGACATGGGCTACGACGTGGTGATGCTGGCCGACTCGACCAGCCGCTGGGCGGAGGCCCTGCGCGAGGTGTCGGGCCGCCTGGGGCAGATGCCGGTGGAGGAAGGCTACCCGGCCTATCTCGCCTCACGGCTGGCGGCGGTCTACGAGCGCGCCGGGCGCGTGCAGACTCACGGCGACCGCTCCGGTTCGGTCACGCTGATCGGCGCGGTGTCGCCGCCGGGCGGCGACTTCTCGGAGCCGGTGACCAGCCATACCAAGGACATCATCGAGACCTTCTGGGCGCTGTCGAAGGAGTTGGCGGATGCCCGCCACTATCCGTCCATCGACTGGGTCACCAGTTTCTCCGGACACGTACATACCGCCGCCCAGTGGTGGCACGAGCAGGTGGATCCCAGCTGGGAGGAGCGGCGCCGCGAGGCACTGGCCCTGCTGGCCCGCGACGCGGAACTCTCGCGCATCGTCAACCTGGTGGGGCCGGAAGCGCTGTCCTCGTCCCAGCGCTGGGATCTGGAGGCGGCCGCGCTGATCAAGGAGGGCGTGCTGCAGCAGAGCGCACTGGACGAGATCGATACCTTCTGCTCGCCGGAAAAGCAGTTTGCTCTGCTGGACCTGGCGCTGACGATCTACGATCTGGGCACCGAACTGGTGAGCCGTGGCGTGCCGGTGCAGGAACTGCAGCGGCTGCCGCTGCTGTCGCGGGCACGTCGGGTCAAGAGCCTGTACAAGAGCGAACAGCTGGACGAAATCGAGGCGTTCCGCGCGGAGACCGAGCAGGCGCTCGAGAACCTTCGCCTTGAATACGCGAAGCAGGAGGAGCAGGCCTGATGAGCATCAAGGAATACCGCACTGCGGCTGAGGCACGTGGCGGCCTGCTGGTGATGAAGAACACTCCCGGGGTGGCCTTCGGAGACCGCGTGAGCATCGAGGACCACACCGGCGGCATCCGCAACGGTCAGGTGATCCGGGCCTCGGAGGACAGCGTGCTGATACTGGTCTTCGAGGGCGTCGAGGACCTCGATCTTGAGAACACCTGGGTGCGCTTCCTGGATGCGCCGGTGGAGATCGCACTCTCGCCGGAACTGCTGGGCCGCGAGTTCAACGGGCTGGGCGAACCGCGCGATGGCCGTCCGCCGATCCTTTCCAGTCTTCGCCGCGCGGTCGGTGGCTCCGCGATCAACCCGGCCGCCCGCACCTACCCGCGCGAGTTCATCCAGACCGGCGTTTCGACGATCGACGGCCTGAACTCGCTGGTGCGCGGCCAGAAGCTCCCCATCTTCACGGGCTCGGGCCTTCCGCACAACCGGCTCGCGGCCCAGATCGTGCGTCAGGCGCGCCTGAAGAACGAGGACGCAGCCTTCTCGATCGTCTTCGCGGCGATGGGGGTGTCCTATGCCGATGCGAAGTTCTTCCGCGACGAGTTCGCCTCCTCCGGCGTACTGCGCAACGTGGTGATGTTCGTGAACCTCGCGGACGACCCGCCGGTGGAGCGGCTGACCCTGCCGCGTACCGCCCTGACCGCAGCCGAGTACCTTGCCTACGACCTCGACCGCCACGTGCTGGTGGTGATGACGGACATGACCTACTACGCCGAGGCACTGCGCGAGGTGGCCACCGCGAAGGGCGACGTGCCGGCGCGCAAGGGCTATCCCGGCTACCTGTATTCGGACCTCGCGGAGATCTACGAGCGCTGCGGGCGGATTCACAACCGCCATGGCTCGATCACGATGATGCCCGTCGTGTCCATGCCCTCCGACGACATCACCCACCCGATTCCGGACCTGACCGGCTACATCACCGAGGGCCAGATCGTGCTGTCGCGCGAACTGGACAACCAGGGCATCTATCCGCCCGTGCACATCTCGCCGAGCCTGTCCCGGCTGATGAAGGACGGGATCGGCAAGGACGACACCCGCGAGGACCATCCGCGGGTCGCGGCCCAGCTCTACGCGCTGTACGCGCGTGCGCTCGAGACCCGCAACCTCGCATCCATCATCGGCGCCGATGAACTCTCGACGCACGACCGGCGCTACCTGACCTTCGCCGATGCCTTCGACCGGCGCTTCGTCGGGCAGGCGGAGACAGAGGACCGCAGTATCGAGGCGACGCTCGATCTCGCGTGGGAACTGATGTCGATCTTCCCGAAGGACGCGCTGACCCGCGTCAGCGAGGCGGATATCGGCAAGTACTACCAGGAGGAGGACGAGGCGCAGGCGGCCGCGGCCGCGGGCGGCCCGAGCAGCGGTACGACCACCGCCGTGCAGTCCTACGGCACGCGGCGTCAGAAGAAGCGGAAGTCCGGTTCGGGCGCGCAGCCCAGCACTGCATGAGCCCCGGTTGATGAGCCAGCAACTGATCAAGGTACCGCCGACCAAGAACACCCTGCTCCGCCTGAAGCGGCAGGTCACCTTCCTGGAGGCCGGGCACGACCTGCTCGAGCGCAAGCGCGACCTGCTGACCCGGCTGGTGTATGAGCGCATTGGCCAGTACCGGCGCCTGCGCGAGGAGGTGGAGAATGCGCTGGCCGAGGCCTACCGCTGTCTCAGCGTCGCCCACATGCGCATGGGGGGACGCGGGATTCACCAGGCCGCGCTTGGCGTGGAGCAGGCGCTGACGATCAGCATCCTGCCTCGGCGCAGCCTCGGCATCGAGTATCCGTCGGTGCGCGCCGAGCGCGTGCAGCTGAAGCCGCTCGGCCTGCTCGGCACCGACATCAGCTTCGACACCAGCCGCGAAAGGCTCGCCGACGTCACCGTGCTGCTCGCGCAACTGGGCGAGGTCGAAATCGCGCTGCACCGCCTGATGGAGGAACAGCGCAAGGCGCAGAAGCTGGTGAACGCGCTGAAGTACAACATCATCCCGCGCTACGAGCGCACCATCCGCTTCATCCAGTCCTCGCTGGAGGAAGAAGAGCGCAATGGCCTGTTTCAGGTGAAGCTCCTGCGCGAGCGCGCCGAGGCCGGCTGACTTCTTGAGATCTCGTAGGGTGGGCAAAGCGCAGCGTGCCCACCATCCTGGCCCCGTACGTTCTGGTGGGCACGCTGCGCTTTGCCCACCCTACAGTGCCGATCCGCCGCTCTCGGCAGCCTGACCGTCTCCTGGCCCCCGGGCCGTGGGAGCGGCTTCCAGCCGCGATACCCTGCCTTGACGCCGCATCGCGGCTGGAAGCCGCTCCCACACCCAATTGCGCACGTCTGGGGAAGGGGACCCAGGCAGAGGAATTCAACGCGTTACGCCATTCCTGCTAGAATCCGCGCCCGGACGACGACGGATCCTGCAGCACCATGAGCAATCTCTACGACGTGATCGTGATCGGCGGCGGGCATGCCGGCACCGAGGCCGCGCTGGCGGCCGCGCGCACCGGCGCGCAGACGCTGCTGCTCACCCACAACATCGACACCATCGGCCAGATGAGCTGCAATCCCGCGATCGGTGGCATCGGCAAGGGCCACCTGGTGCGCGAGATCGACGCGCTGGGCGGCGCGATGGCCGAGGCCGCGGACCGCGCGGGCATCCACTTCCGGGTGCTCAACCGGCGCAAGGGGCCGGCGGTGCGCGCCACGCGGGCGCAGGCCGACCGGTACCTTTACCGCCGCGCGGTGCGCCGCATCGTCGAGACCCAGCCCAACCTGCACATCTTCCAGCAGCCGGTAGCGGACATCCGCATGCAGGGCGATCGCGTGACCGGCGTGGTCACCGAGACCGGACTGGAATTCGCGGCGCGGGCGGTCGTGTTGACCGTGGGCACCTTCCTGAACGGCCGCATCCACATCGGCCCGGAGCAGCAGCCCGGGGGCCGCGCCGGCGATCCCCCGAGCCTCCGGCTGGCCCGGCGCCTGCGCGAGATGGCCTTCGCGGTCGGCCGCCTGAAGACCGGCACCCCGCCGCGGGTGGACGGGCGCAGCGTGGACTTCTCGCGCCTGGAGCCCCAGCCCGGGGACGAGCCGCGTCCGGTCTTCTCCTTCCTTGGCCGCCGCGATCAGCACCCGGCGCAGCGGCTGTGTCACATCGCCCGCACCAATGTGCAGACCCATGAGCTGATCCGCGCGAACCTGCATCACGCACCGATGTACAGCGGCCAGATCGAGGGCACCGGCCCGCGCTACTGCCCGTCGATCGAGGACAAGGTGGTGCGCTTCGCCGAGAAGAACAGCCACCAGGTCTTCATCGAGCCCGAGGGCCTCGACACCGAGGAGCTGTACCCGAACGGCATCTCCACCAGCCTGCCCTACGCGGTGCAGCTGGAGCTGGTCCGCAGCATCGATGGCTTCGGATCCGCACACATCACGCGCCCGGGTTATGCGATCGAGTACGACTACTTCGATCCGCGCGGCCTGCTGTCGTCGCTGGCCACCCGGGAGGTGGGAAACCTCTTCTTCGCCGGCCAGATCAACGGGACGACCGGCTACGAGGAGGCGGCGGCGCAGGGACTGATTGCGGGGCTGAACGCCGCGCGCTGGACCCGCGACGAGGCGCCCTGGACACCGGGTCGGGCCGATGGCTACATCGGTGTGCTGATCGACGACCTGGTGACCCGCGGCACCAACGAGCCCTACCGCATGTTCACCTCCCGCGCCGAGTACCGGCTGCTGCTGCGCGAGGACAACGCCGACCTGCGCCTGACCCCGCGCGGGCGGGAACTCGGCCTGGTGAATGACGACCGCTGGCGGGCATTCAGCGCGCGCGCCGAGGCGATCGAGGCCGAGCAGGCGCGGCTGTCCGGCCTGCGCCTCGATCGCGCGCGCCGGGAGGACGCGCAGCTCGCCGAGTATCTGGGCGGGCGGCCGGAGCCGGACGTGACGCTGATCGAGCTGCTGCGCCGTCCGCAGGTGGACTATCCGGGGCTGATGGCGCGGCTGCCGGAACTGGCCGTGGACCTGCCCGGGTCAGTGGCCGAACAGGTGGAGATCCAGGCGAAGTATGCCGGCTACATCGACCGGCAGATGGATGAGATCAACCGCCAGAACCGGCACGAGGGGACGGCGCTGCCGCAAGACATCGACTACGCGCGGGTGCATGGACTGTCCTCGGAGATCCGCCAGAAGCTCAGCGAATTCCGCCCCCACACCCTCGGCCAGGCGCAGCGCATCCCGGGCGTGACCCCGGCGGCCCTGTCCGCGCTGGCGATCCACCTGAAGCAGCGGGCCAGCGCCTGACGGCCGTGTCCCACGCCCCCGGCGCAGACGCCCTGCACACGGCCTGCGCCGCGCGCGGACTGGACCCGGCGCTGATCCCGGACGTGGTCCGTTACCTGCAGCTGCTCGAGCGCTGGAACCGGGTGCACAACCTGACCGCGGTGAAGGGCGCCGGGGCGATGCTGGACCGCCACGTGCTGGACAGCCTGAGCGTGCTGCCGTGGCTGCAGGGCCGGCGCGTGCTCGATGTCGGCAGCGGCGCCGGTCTGCCGGGCCTGGTCCTCGCGCTGGCCGACCGTTGCCGCGAATACCTCCTGCTGGATGCGGCCGCCAAGCGGGTCCGCTTCCTGCGCGCGGCGATCGCGGAGCTCGATCTCGGGCACGTGCACGCGGCACACGGGCGCGTCCAGGACCTGCACCCGGACCCGGGTTTTGCTACCGTGGTGTCGCGGGCCTTCGCGGCGCCGCCGGAGTTCGTGCGGCTGGCCGGTCACTGCGTCGCGCCGGGGGGGCGGATGCTGGCGATGCTGGGGCAGGCGGCCGCCGCCGAGGCATCGCTGCCGGCGGGCTGGAGCTATCGCCGTGTGGAGCCGGTCCGCGTCCCGGGATCATCCGCCAGCCGGCACATTGCCGTTATCGAGAGAGAATCCGCGTGACACAGATCCTGGCCATCACCAACCAGAAGGGTGGGGTCGGCAAGACCACCACCTGCGTGAACCTGGCGGCCTCGCTGGTACGGCTGGGCCGGCGCGTGCTGGTGATCGATCTCGACCCCCAGGGCAACGCCACGACCGGCTGCGGTTACGACAAGCACAGCCGCGAACCGAACGCCTGCGAACTGCTGCTCGGCGAGGCGCAGCTCCCCGGGTGCACCTACCGGGTGGAATCGGGCTTCGATCTGGTGCCCGCCAATGGCGATCTGACCCTCGCCGAGGTGCGGCTGATGGGTCTGCCGCGCCGCGAGTACCGGCTGCGCGAGGTCCTCGGCGGCGCGCTCTCCGACTACCAGCACGTGCTGATCGACTGCCCGCCCTCGCTCAACCTCCTGACCGTGAACGCACTGGTAGCGGCCGACGGGGTCGTGATCCCGATGCAGTGCGAGTACTACGCGCTGGAGGGCCTGACCGCGCTGATGGGCACGATCGAGAGCATCCAGCGCGGACCGAATCCCCGCCTGCGGATCGCCGGGCTGCTGCGCACCATGTTCGATCCGCGCAACCGGCTGTCGGGCGAGGTGTCGGACCAGCTCCTCGGCCACTTCGGCGAACGCGTGTTCCGGACCATCGTGCCGCGCAACGTGCGCCTCGCCGAGGCGCCAAGCTTCGGCCAGCCGGCCTTGCTGTATGATGCGAACTCGCGGGGTGCCCTCGCCTATCTGGCGCTGGCGGGCGAGATGCTGCGCCGGCCCGGGGCCGCCGCGGCGCCCGATACGGGCACCTGAACCGGCGCGGTGGCGCCACCGCTGATAACTCGTTGATCCGGCCGGCGCAAAGACGCCACCTGTTGAGAATAGGATGTCATGGTCAAACGGAAAAGTGGTCTCGGGCGCGGACTCGATGCGCTGCTGAGCGGCAACGAGCCGTCCCGCGAGGACGGGCTGCCCCGGGAAGACGCGCTGCAGGACCTCCCCATCGAACAGATCAAGCGGGGCAAGTATCAGCCCCGCGTGCACATGGGCGCCGAGGCGCTGGAGGAACTCGCGAACTCGATCCGGGCGCAGGGGATCGTCCAGCCGATCGTGGTGCGGCGGCTCGGCGACGGCTACGAGCTGATCGCCGGCGAGCGCCGCTGGCGCGCGGCGCAGATGGCGGGACTCGAAGTCGTGCCCGCGGTCGTCCGGGACATCCCCGATCAGGCGGCGGCGGCGATGGCCCTGATCGAGAACATCCAGCGCGAGAACCTGAACCCGCTGGAAGAGGCGCAGGCGATCCGGCGGCTGATCGGGGAGTTCGAGATGACCCACCAGGACGCGGCCAGCGCCGTTGGCCGCTCGCGGACCGCGGTCACCAACCTGCTGCGCCTGCTGGATCTGCACGACGCGGTGAAGGAGCGGGTGAACGCCGGGGAGCTGGAGATGGGCCACGCCCGCTGCCTGCTCGGCCTGGCGACGGACCGGCAGCCGCTCGCCGCCGAGCAGATCGTCCGGCGCCAGCTCTCCGTGCGCGACGCCGAGCGCCTGGTGCGCCGGATGCTCGCGGAGCCCGCGGTGCGCGCGCCCGCCGCCGCCCCCCTGCCCGAGGTCCGGCAGCTCGAGACCCGTCTCTCCGACACCCTCGGGGCCTCCGTGCAGGTCCGCTACAACCGGGCCGGCAAGGGGCGCCTGGTCATCGAGTACAACAGCCTCGACGAGCTCGATGGCATCCTCGCGCACATCAACTGACTCTCAGGGCTGCGCAACGGCTCGGGTGCACGGGTTGCTGCTCGGGTCGGTGGCCGGGCCGGATCGGGGGATCCCGGGTCAGGACACGCTCAAGCCTTCCGTGGGCGCTCGAAGGCGGCCATCCGTGGCCGCCTACGGTCCTGACCCGGGAACCCCCGATCCGGCCTGCAATGCCGTGCCGCGTGGAGGGTGGGGGCGGGCCTATCCGGCCTCCTACATGGCGCGGAAACGGGCACGGCATTCGAGGGTGGTACCGGGCGGACCGTTGCCGGACCGTTGGCGGGCATGGATGCCCGCCATCGAGCGCCCATGGAAGGCTCGAGCGCGTCCGGCAACGGTCTGCCCGATACCACCCCGCCCCCGCACGCCGGCGTGCTCCTCGCGTCCGAACGCCCCGCTGCCCTTGCCGGCAACGCGGTCTGCGGGCGACGCTGCACTGCAGCAAAACCGGTTTGACCTGATCATAAGGCCACTCTTATACTGCGGCAACTTTTTCGGGGAGGGGACGGGCCAGCGGCCGCGTCCGTCGAATGGCGCAACAGAGTTTCACGGCAGCGCTGCAGTCGCTCGCCCTGCAAGTGGGCGTGACCCTGTTTGCGGCGGCTGCCATGGTGCCGATCAGCGCCGCCTGGGCGCTCGCGGCGCTGCTGGGCGGCGGCCTCGCCATCGCCGGGAACCTGCTCGTGGTGATGCTGGTGTTTCGCAACTACCGGGCCGCGGATCCCGGTACCCTGACCACCCGGATGATGGGGGCGGAGCTGGCGCGTCTGGCACTGGTTGCGGCGGGTTTCGCACTCGTGTTTGTGAGCGTCGAGGAGCCGGCCATGTTCTCGCTGCTCGGATCCTTCCTGGTGGTGCACCTACTGCCGGTGTGGTGGATGCACCGGGTTTCTGATCAAGCAATGAAGAGATAACTGCATGGCTTCGGAAAACGCACTGCCCACCATGGAAGAGCACATTGCTCACCACCTGAGCAACCTCACCTTCGGCCTGCACCCCGAGAACGGGCTGGGCTTCGCGATGACCAGCACCGAAGCGGCCGAGATGGGCTTCTGGGCCATCCACGTCGATTCCATGCTCTGGTCGATCGGCCTCGGCCTCCTCTTCCTGCTGACCTTCCGCGCCGCGGCGAAGCGGGCGACCGCCGATGTTCCCGGCGGCTGGCAGAACTTCGTCGAGTGGATCATGGACTTCGTCGACGAGAACGTCCGTGGCTCCTTCAAGCACAAGAACGACATGGTCGCGCCGCTGGCGCTGACGATCTTCGTCTGGGTCTTCCTGCTCAACCTGATGGATCTGGTCCCGGTCGATCTGATCCCGCACCTGTTCTATCTCGCTGGCGTCCCGTACATGAAGATCGTGCCGACCACCGACGTGAACGTGACCGTCGGCCTCGCGCTCGGCGTCTTCATCCTGATCCTGTATTACAGCCTGAAGATCAAGGGCCCGGTGGGCTTCATCAAGGAACTGACCGGGATCCCGTTCCAGACCAGCATCACCGTGCTGAAGCCGGTGTTCTGGGTGATCAATTTCGTGCTCGAGACGATCAACCTGATCGCCAAGCCCGTATCGCTCGCACTGCGACTGTTCGGAAACCTGTATGCCGCGGAGATGATCTTCATCCTGATCGGCGTGATGTACTCCGCCGGCCTGGTGCTCGGACTGGTCGGTGGCGTGCTGCACGTCGGCTGGGCGATCTTCCACATCCTGGTCGTCCCGCTGCAGGCCTTCATCTTCATGGTCCTGACGGTCGTGTACATCGACATGGCCTACAGCGAGGAGCACTAGTGGGCCACGGAGGAAGTTCGGCTGAACTCTCCGCGCGCCTGATCGGGATCCCGACCCTCTTCAATCCAACTGACCGATTCAAAACTCGACTGGAGATACAAAGATGGAAATGGCAAACGCTCTGATCGTTCTGGCTGGCTCCCTGCTGCTGGGTCTGGCCGCCGTCGGTGCCGCGATCGGCGTGGGGACCCTGGGCGGTCGCTTCCTTGAGGGCGCGGCCCGTCAGCCCGAACTGATCCCGATGCTGCGCACCCAGTTCTTCATCGTGATGGGTCTGACCGACGCCGTGCCGATGATCGGCGTGGGTATCGGCCTCTATGTTCTCTTCGCTCTGGGCTGACCGGCTGGCCGAGTCCCGAGGGCCCCTCACCACTGGTCAACCCGAGGTAGCAGGATGAATATCAATCTGACCATCATCGGCCAGCTGCTGGCATTCAGCATCTTCGTGTGGTTCACGATGCTCTACGTGTGGCCGCCGCTGTCCAATGCCCTGGAGACCCGGCGCAAGCGGATCGCCGACGGTCTCGCGGCCGCCGAGCGCGGGCAGAACGAGCAGCGCCTGGCCGAGGAGCGCGCGAAGGAGGTCATCAAGGAGGCGAAGCAGCAGGCCAGCGAGATCGTCGCGGCGGCGCAGAGGCGTGCGAACGAGGTGGTCGAGGAGAGCAGGACCACGGCGCGCGAGGAGGGCGAGCGCATCAAGGAGGCCGCGCACGCCGACATCGAGCAGGAGATGAACCGCGCCCGCGAGGAACTCCGCAAGAAGCTGGCCGGACTCGTGGTCCAGGGCGCCGAGCAGATCCTGGCGAAGGAGATCGACGCCAAGGCGCACGGTACCCTGCTGAAAGACCTGGCCGAACGGCTGTAAGGAGAGCGCATGTCCGACATGACACCGGTGGCCCGTCCCTACGCCCGCGCCGCCTTCGAGCTGGCGCAGGCCCAGGGCACGCTGCAGGACTGGGACGCGCAGCTCGGGCTGCTCGCGGCCATCGCCGCAGATGCTCGCGTCAGCGCGGTCCTGACCGATCCGCGCACCGATCGCGCGGCGAAGGCCGGGCTGGTGCTCGACATCGCCGAGGGACACGTGGGCGACGCGGTGCGCAACTTCGTGCAGCTGCTGGCCGAAAACGGCCGACTGCCGGCCCTGCCCGCGATGCACGCCGAGTTCGCTGCGCTGAAGGCGGAGACCGAGCGGCGCGTGGTCGCGCAGGTCGTGTCCTACCGCAAGGTCACCCAGGGTCAGGAAAAGCAGCTCCTCGATGCGCTGAGCGCGCGCTTCGGCTGCGAGGTCGACCTGGAGTGCTCGGTCGATGCATCCCTGCTCGGCGGGGTCGTGGTCCGTGCCGGCGATCTGGTCATCGACGGGTCGGTCCGGGGCCAGCTGAGCCGCCTTGCCGCCAATTTGAGTCGCTAAGAGGAATCTACCCATGCAACTGAATCCTTCCGAGATCAGTGATCTCATCAAGCAGCGCATAGAGAAGTTCGAGGTGAGCTCGGAGGCCCGGACCGAGGGCACCGTGGTCAGCCTGACCGACGGGATCGCCCGGATCCACGGCCTCGGCGACGTGATGCAGGGCGAAATGATCGAGTTCCCCGGCGACACCTTCGGCATGGCGCTGAACCTCGAGCGCAACTCGGTGGGCGCGGTGGTCCTCGGCGACTACAAGCACATCACCGAGGGCGACACCGTGCGCTGCACCGGCCGCATCCTCGAGGTTCCGGTCGGCCCGGAACTGCTGGGCCGGGTGGTGGACTCGCTGGGCCGGCCGATCGACGGCAAGGGCCCGGTGAACACCGACAGGACCGCGCCGATCGAGAAGATCGCACCCGGCGTGATCGAGCGCCAGTCGGTGTCGCAGCCGCTGCAGACCGGCCTGAAGGCGATCGACGCGATGGTCCCGATCGGGCGCGGCCAGCGCGAGCTGATCATCGGCGACCGGCAGACCGGAAAGTCCGCGGTCGCGATCGACGCGATCATCAACCAGATCGGCAGTGGCGTGAAGTGCATCTACGTGGCGGTCGGCCAGAAGGCCTCCTCGGTGGCCAACGTGGTGCGCCGCCTGGAGGAGTCGGGCGCGATGGAGCACACCATCGTGGTGGCGGCGAACGCCTCCGAGTCCGCGGCGATGCAGTTCATCGCGCCCTACTCGGGCTGCTCCATGGGCGAGTACTTCCGCGATCGGGGCGAGGACGCGCTGATCATCTACGACGACCTGACCAAGCAGGCCTGGGCCTACCGCCAGGTGTCGCTGCTGCTGCGCCGCCCGCCGGGCCGCGAGGCCTATCCGGGCGACGTCTTCTACCTGCACTCGCGCCTGCTGGAGCGGGCCTCGCGCGTGAACACCGACTACGTGGAACAGGCCACCAACGGCGAGGTGACCGGCCAGACCGGCTCCCTGACCGCGCTGCCGATCATCGAGACGCAGGCCGGCGACGTGTCGGCCTTCGTGCCCACGAACGTGATCTCGATCACCGACGGCCAGATCTTTCTGGAGACCGACCTGTTCAACGCCGGCATCCGACCCGCGATCAACGCCGGCCTGTCGGTATCGCGCGTCGGCGGTGCCGCCCAGACCAAGATCATCAAGAAGCTCGGCGGCGGCGTGCGTCTGGCGCTGGCGCAGTACCGCGAGCTCGCGGCCTTCTCGCAGTTCGCCTCCGATCTCGACGAACTGACCCGCAGGCAGCTGGATCGCGGCAAGCGGGTGACCGAGCTGATGAAGCAGGGTCAGTACTCGCCGCTGGCGATCGGCGAGATGGCCTTTTCGCTGTTCGCGGCCAACGAGGGCTTTCTGGACGACGTGGAAGTGGAAAAGGTCGTGAACTTCGAGCAGGCCCTGCTCGACTACGTTCGATCCTCGCAGAAGGCCCTGCTGGAAAAGATCAACGAGTCCGGCGACTACGATTCCGAGATCGAGTCGGCAATGCGCAAGGCCCTGGAAGAGTTCAAGGCCAAACACAGCTGGTAACGGGAGCACGCGATGGCGGGCACAAAGGAAATCCGGACGCAGATCAAGAGTATCAAGAGTACTCAGAAGATCACCAAGGCGATGGAGATGGTCGCCGCGTCCAAGATGCGCCGGGCCCAGGAGCGAATGGAGGAATCGCGCCCCTACGCCGACAAGATCTACAGCACCATCGGCCACGTCGCGATGGCCAGCGCCGAGTACACCCACCCCTTCATGGTCGAGCGGGAGGTGAAGCGCGTGGCGCTGATCATCGTCTCCACGGACCGGGGGCTCTGCGGGGGCCTGAACGTGAACCTGTTCAAGAAGGCCGTCGGCGAAATGAAGCGCTACCGCGACGAGGGCGTCGAGGTGGATCTCTGCCTGTTCGGCAACAAGGCGCTGGGCTTCTTCAAGCGACTGGGGGGCAACATCATCGCCGAGGCCACGCATCTCGGTGACCGGCCGCGCATCACGGATCTGCTGGGAAGCGTCAAGGTGGTGCTCGACGGCTTCCGCGAGGGGCGCATCGACCGCGTGGTGCTGGTCGAGAACAAGTTCATCAACACGATGACCCAGCAGCCGATGGTGTCGCAGATGCTGCCCACGGTGCCCAGCTCCGAACAGGAACTCAAGCACCACTGGGACTACATCTACGAGCCGGACACGCACCCGGTGATGGACACCCTGCTCGAGCGCTACGTCGAGTCGATGATCTACCAGGCGGTGGTCGAAAACGTTGCCTGCGAGATGGCCGCGCGGATGGTCGCGATGAAGTCCGCCTCCGACAATGCCGGCTCGCTGATCAAGGAGCTGAACCTGATCTACAACAAGGCCCGCCAGGCCGCGATCACTCAGGAGATCTCGGAGATCGTCGGCGGCGCCGCCGCGGTGGAATGAACAACGGGACGCCCTGCGACCCGGCATCCCCTCTCCCTCGGGGAGAGGACGGGAGCGGGCCGGTGGCCAGAACCCGCAGCGCCTGCCCCGGGAACACGAACCAAGAGGCTCCAGGCCCCCGCAAGAATTATCGACCTAGAGGATTGCATACATGAGTTCTGGAAAGATTGTCGAAATCATCGGCGCCGTGGTCGACGTGGAGTTCCCGCGGGATGCCGTGCCGAAGGTCTACGAGGCGCTGAACCTGGTCGACCAGGACCTGACCCTGGAGGTCCAGCAGCAGCTCGGTGACGGCATCGTGCGCACCATCGCGATGGGCACCACCGACGGTCTGAAGCGCCAGATGGCGGTCGAGGGGACCGGTGCCGCAATCCAGGTCCCCGTGGGCACCGCCACGCTGGGCCGCGTGATGGACGTGCTCGGCAAGCCGGTGGACAACGCCGGTCCGGTGGAGTCGGAGGAGCGGTGGGCGATCCATCGGTCGGCCCCCGCCTTTGACGAACAGGCGGGGTCCACGGAACTGCTGGAGACCGGCATCAAGGTGATCGACCTCCTGTGCCCGTTTGCGAAGGGTGGCAAGGTCGGCCTGTTCGGGGGTGCCGGTGTCGGCAAGACCGTGAACATGATGGAGCTGATCCGGAACATCGCGATCGAGCACTCGGGCTATTCGGTGTTCGCCGGTGTCGGCGAGCGTACCCGCGAGGGCAACGACTTCTACCACGAGATGAAGGACTCCAACGTCCTCGACAAGGTGGCGCTGGTCTACGGCCAGATGAACGAGCCACCCGGCAACCGCCTGCGCGTGGCGCTGACCGGCCTGACCATGGCCGAGTTCTTCCGCGACGAGGGTCGCGACGTGCTGATGTTCATCGACAACATCTACCGCTACACGCTCGCGGGGACCGAGGTCTCCGCGCTGCTCGGGCGCATGCCCTCGGCGGTGGGCTACCAGCCGACGCTGGCGGAGGAGATGGGCGTGCTGCAGGAACGCATCACCTCCACGCAGAAGGGCTCGATTACCTCGATCCAGGCGGTGTACGTGCCGGCGGACGACCTGACCGACCCGTCCCCGGCCACCACCTTCGCGCACCTGGATGCGACCGTGGTGCTGTCGCGCCAGATCGCCGAGCTGGGCATCTACCCGGCGGTGGACCCGCTGGACTCCACCAGTCGCCAGCTGGACCCGAACATCATCGGCCACGAGCACTACGACACCGCCCGCGCGGTGCAGAACACCCTCCAGCGCTACAAGGAGCTGAAGGACATCATCGCGATCCTCGGCATGGACGAGCTCTCCGAGGATGACAAGCTGCTGGTGGCCCGCGCGCGCAAGATCCAGCGCTTCCTGTCGCAGCCCTTCTTCGTGGCCGAGGTCTTCACCGGTTCTCCCGGAAAGTACGTGCCGCTGAAGGAGACCATCCGCGGCTTTGCGGCGATCGTCGACGGTGAGTACGACCACCTGCCGGAGCAGGCCTTCTACATGGTCGGCTCCATCGAGGAGGCCGCCGAGAAGGCGGAGAAGCTGAAGTAGCGATGCTGCCGTCACGCAGCATTCGCAAAGATGGACGTCGGGCGCGTCGCGCCGTGATCGTTCCCTCTCCCCATTCCCCTTCCGCGCGCGGGAGAGGGGGATCAGCAGCGCGCTGCCCGCGTGCCGGTGCCTAAGGAGCGTTTGCCATGGCCATGACCATCCACGTCGACGTCGTCAGTGCGGAGGAGTCGATCTATTCGGGTGATGCGTACATGCTCGCCGCCACCACCGAGACCGGCGAGGTGGGGATCTATCCCCGCCACACCCAGCTGCTGGCGCGGCTGAAGCCGGGCGAGCTGCGCATTCGCGAGACCGAGGACGGCGAACCGCAGCGCGTGTTCGTGTCCGGCGGAATCCTGGAGGTGCAGCCGCACGTGGTCACCGTGCTGGCGGATACCGCGATCCGTGCCAAGGACCTCGACGAGGCCGAGGCGCTGGAGGCCAAGCGCCGGGCCGAGGACGCGCTGGCGAATTCCAGGGCGGACTTCGACTACGCGAAGGCCCAGGCCGAACTGGTGGAGGCCGCGGCCCGTCTGCAGATGATCCAGAAGCTGCGTCGCGCCAGCTGACCGTGCTCCGCCGCATCCCCTCCCCCGGAGTGCGGGCGCCCGCTCCCGCTCGGTTCGGCGGAATCCCGCCTCGGCCCCGGTTGGTCCGCCGCCCGTCCGCAGGCGACCGCGGGCGGGCGCACTCAACGGAGCGACGCCGGTGACCGCCGCACTGCATGTGGTGATCCTCGCCGCCGGCAAGGGCACGCGCATGCGTTCGGCGTTGCCGAAGGTGCTCCAGCCGCTCGGCGGCCGCCCGATGCTGTCGCACGTGCTGGAGCGCGCGCGCCTTCTGTCGCCGGCGCGCATCAGCGTGGTGATCGGCCACCAGGCCGACCGGGTCCGTGCGTCCGTCGCGGCCGACGACCTGCGCTTCGTGGAACAGGCCGAGCAGAAGGGGACCGGTCACGCGGTGAGTCTCGCGCTCGCAGGGCAGGAGCCCGCCGGGCGCGTGCTGGTCCTCTACGGCGACGTGCCGCTGATTCCGCCGGAGGATCTCGAGGCCTGCCTCCAGGCTTCGGCCGATCTCGTGGTGCTGGGTGCCGAGGTCGCCGACCCCAGGGGCTATGGCCGCCTGGTCGAGCACCCGCCAGGCCACCTGGAGCGCATCGTCGAGGAACGCGACGCCGATACCGCGCAGCAACGGATCCGCCGCATCAACACCGGGATCCTCTCCGCTCCGGCGGCACATCTGAAGCGCTGGCTTGCGCAGGGCGAGGCGGAGGCCGACCGCCGCGCGGGCGAGTGGTACCTGACCGACGTGGTGGCGGCGGCGCGCGCGGAGGGCCGTCCGGTGGCGCTTGCGATGAGCGCCACACCGGAGGCCGTGCTCGGCGTCAACGACCGGCTGCAACTCGCCGGGCAGGAACGCCTGTTCCAGCGCGGTCAGGCCGAGCGCTGCCTGCGCGCGGGCCTGGCCCTGACCGACCCGGGCCGCTTCGACCTGCGCGGCCAGCTGCACTTCGGCGAGGACTGCCTTGTCGACCTGAACGTGATCCTCGAGGGAACGGTGCGGCTGGGCGACCGGGTGCGGATCGGCCCCGGTTGCCGCCTGCGTGACGTGGTCGTCGAGGACGACGCGCAGATCGACGCCTATTCGGTGCTTGAATCCTGTGTCGTCGGGCCGGGCTGCCGGGTCGGCCCGTTCGCGCGCCTGCGCCCCGGCGCTCAACTCGAGGCCGGAGCCGCGGTCGGCAACTTCGTCGAGATGAAGAACGCGACACTGGGCCCCGGCGCGAAGGCCAATCACCTGACCTACCTGGGCGATGCCGAGGTGGGACCGCGCGCGAACATCGGGGCCGGCACCATCACCTGCAACTACGATGGCGCGAACAAGCACCGCACCCGCATCGGCGCCGATGCCTTCATCGGCTCCAACTCGGCGCTGGTGGCGCCGGTCACGGTCGGTGACGGCGCGACGATCGGGGCCGGCACGGTGCTGACGCGCGACGCGCCGTCCGGTGTCCTGACGTTCTCGCGGCCGCCCCAGCAGACCCGCAGCGACTGGGAACGCCCGCGCAGGACCGCGAGGAGGCCCGCTGACGATCCCGGCGACCCGGAATCCTCGCCCCCGGGGACGGATTCGGGGACAGATTTGTAAATCTGTCCCCGAATCTGCCGACATCCGCAAGCGGAGGATGACTGGGGAGGGGCCTCGGCCTGCCAGGTGTCCCCCGACGCTTCACCTGTCGCCACGTTCAGGACTAGACTTCAGCCATGTGTGGAATCGTAGCCGGCATCGCCGAACGCAACATCGTGCCCGTCCTGATGGAGGGGCTGCGCCGCCTGGAATACCGGGGCTACGACTCCGCGGGCATTGCGCTGCTCTCGGGCGGGCGGATCGTCCGCGAGCGCACCCTCGGCAAGGTGGCCGCGCTCGCCGACGTGGTCGAGCGCGATGCGCTGAAGGGCGATGCCGGCATCGCCCACACGCGCTGGGCGACCCATGGCAGGCCCAGCGCCGAGAACGCGCACCCCCACATGTCGGCCGAGCGCATCGCGCTGGTGCACAACGGCATCATCGAGAACCACGCGGCCCTGCGCACGATGCTGCAGGAGCGCGGCCACCGCTTCACCTCGGAGACCGACACCGAGGTGATCGCGCACCTGATCATGGACGAACTCTCCAACGGCAGCGGCGACCTGTTCAATGCGCTCCGGGCCGCTGCCGGGAAGATGCACGGGGCCTATGCGCTCGCGGTACTGGACCGGGAGGCGCCGGAGCGCCTGGTGCTGGCGCGCGAGGGCAGTCCGCTGGTGATCGGGCTCGGCATCGGCGAGAACTTCGCGGCCTCCGACATCCAGGCGCTGCTTCCGGTCACCCAGCGCTTTGTGGACCTCGAGGACGGCGACTTCGCGGTCCTGGAGCGGCAGGCAATCGCGGTATACGACCGCGACGGGGAGCCGGTGCAACGCCCGGTGCGCGAGAGCAGCCGCGAGGCGCTGGCCGCCGACCGCGGCGGTTACCGGCATTTCATGCTGAAGGAGATCCACGAACAGCCGGAGGCCATCGCCGCGACGCTGGAGGGCCGACTGGGCGCGGACGACCTGCTGCCCAACCTGCTCGGGCCGGAGACCGCCGAGCGGCTTTCCGGAGTGCGCGGGGTGCAGATCATCGCCTGCGGCACCAGCTACCATGCCGGGCTGGTTGCCCGCCACTGGTTCGAGGCGGTGCTCGGGCTGCCCTGCCAGGTCGAGGTGGCCAGCGAGTATCGCTATCGCCCTCACGTGGTGGTGCCCGGCACGCTGCTGGTGGTGATCTCGCAGTCGGGCGAGACGGCCGACACCCTCGCGGTGCTCAAGCAGGCGCGCACGGATGCCTTCCACGCACGCCTGTCGATCTGCAACGTGCCCGAGAGCGCGATGGTGCGCAACGCCGACCTCTCGCTGCTCACCCATGCCGGGCCCGAGATCGGCGTTGCCTCGACCAAGGCCTTCACCACCCAGCTGGTGGCGCTGGCGCTGCTGGTGCTGCTGCTCGGGGAGCACTGCCGGGCGGCGCAGCTCCCGCCCGAGGGGCGCGCGGACTGGGTCCGCGGCCTGCGGGCCCTGCCCGAGCAGGTGCGCGCGGTACTGGCGATGGACGCCGGGGTTGCCGAGCTTTCGGAACGGCTGGTCGAGCGCCAGCATGCGCTCTTCCTGGGTCGCGGCCAGCACTTTCCGATCGCGCTGGAGGGAGCGCTGAAGCTGAAGGAGATCTCCTACATCCACGCGGAGGCCTATCCCTCCGGCGAGCTCAAGCACGGCCCGCTGGCCCTGGTGGACGCGGACATGCCGGTGATCGCGGTGGCCCCCAATGACGCCCAGGTCGAGAAGCTGGCGAGCAACCTGCAGGAGGTGCGCGCGCGCGGCGGCGAGCTGATGGTCTTCGCGGACCGCGACACGGTGCCGGCGCTCAGTGCCGACGACACCTGGATCGCGCTGCCGACGGCTCCCGCGCTGGAGTGGCTGGCCCCGGTCCTGTTCACCATCCCGCTGCAGCTCCTCGCCTATCACACCGCGGTGCTGAAGGGCACCGACGTCGATCAGCCCCGCAACCTCGCGAAGTCCGTAACCGTGGAGTAGGCTGGGCGGTCGCTCCCGAGAGGACCCCCGTGAGACCCGATTCCTCCCGCCGCGTCCTTTCCCACGTCATTGGCTTCGACGACGCCCCCTTCGCGCGCAGTCATCGCGGTGACGTGCTGGTGGTGGGTGCGGTCTTCGCCGGCCAGCGCCTGGAGGGCGTGCTGTCCACCCGGGTGCGTCGCGACGGGGCCAACGCGGCAGCCCGACTGGCGGCCTGTATCGAGGCGAGTCGCTTCCGGCCGCAGCTCCAGGCCGTGCTGCTGCAGGGCATCGCGCTGGCGGGCTTCAACGTGGTCGACCTGGCCGCGCTGGGCAGGTCCACGGGCCTCCCGGTGCTGGTGGTTGCCCGCCGCGAGCCCGGTCTGGAGCGCATCCGCAGCGCGCTGGAGCGGCGCGTGCCCGGCGGCCGGCGCAAGTGGCGCCTGATCGAGGCGGCGGGGCCGATGGAACCCCTGGCGGGCGTCTATGTCCAGCGCCACGGTCTTTCGCCCGCCGACGCGCGGACTCTTCTGACCGGGCTCCAGCTGCACGGCCTCATGCCGGAACCGCTGCGCGTGGCGCACCTCGTCGCCGGCGGCGTGACCACTGGCGAGAGCCGCCACCGAGCCTGAGGCCCGGTGTGCCGGGCCGGTTTGGCATGCGGGTCGCGGTTCTCTATTCTTGGGCCCCGCTCATCGCACCCGGGAGGCCTGTGCCATGAATTTCTCAGGAAGAACCGGACGAGGCCCTGCCGCGTCTGCGTTCGGCGCTCGCACCCTTGCACTGCTGACGCTGCTGTTCGGCGCCCTGCTCGTCCAGCCGGTGGCGTCCAAGCTGCCTGCCGACGGGTCCGACCGCCTGGCCTACGAACAGAACACCATCGAGGTGGTCCGCCAGATCGCCCGGTCGGTGGTCGCGGTGCGCGTGATGGCGGAGAGCGAGCCCTCCGGGGCCGAGAACCCGGGCCGGCGATTCGCCGGCGGCAGCGGCTTCGTCGTGGATGGCGCCGGGCGCATCATCACCAACTTCCATGTGGTGGCGATGGCGCTGGGCGAGACGACCGACGAGGTCGTGGAGCTTGCCCCCGACGCATCGCTGATGGTGTCCTTCCTCGACAGCCCGGACGAGGAGCACGAGGTGCGCGTGCTGGGCGCCAACCCGGACGTGGATCTCGCGCTGCTGGAGTTGCTGGAGCCGGATCGCGCTCCCGTCGTGCCGCCCATCGCGCTCGCCGACTCGGACCGGGTCGAGGTAGGACAGAAGGCGATCGCGATCGGCAATCCCTTCGGTCTGCACTCGACGGTGACCGCGGGGATCATTTCCGCGGTGGAGCGCGAGCAGCCGGGTGTCGCCGGCATCGAGATTCCCTACATCCAGACCGATGCCGCGATCAATCCCGGCAACTCGGGCGGCCCGCTGCTGAACTCCGCCGCCCAGGTGATCGGCATCAACAACACCATCCTCGCGCCCGCCGGCGCCTTCGCGGGGATCGGCCTCGCGGTGCCCAGCAACCTGGTTGCCGAGACAATGGGCGAGCTGCGGGCCGGCGGACTCTCCGGGTTTGCCGCAGCGGCCGCGCAGCTGCCCGACCGGCCGCGGCTGGGACTGCAGATCAGCCTGCGGGTCCAGGATTATCCAGAACCCCTGCGCGAGCAGCTGGGCCTGCCCGACCACGGTGTCGTGGTCACTGGCGTGTCCAGTGGCGGTCCGGCGGACCAGGCGGGCATACGGGGTCCCGAGGCGATCGTGCTGGTCGATGAACAGCCCTTCCCGGTCGGGATGGACGTGATCACCGCGGCCGAGGGCGAGCCCGTACGCCGGGCGATCGACCTGCAGCGCGTGGTCCTGGAGCGTGAGCAAGGCGATGTGGTGACCGTGACCGTCTGGCGTGACGGCAGCGAGCGCAGCTTCGAGATCGAACTGGAGGTGGTGCCGGTCGAGGCCGACTGACAGCGGCCACCGCGCCACCGGTAGATGGAGGAAGCGGGATCGATGGGAGACGACGACCTCGAGCAGGAGGGTCACCGGCAGGCGCTGTCGCTGCTGCGGTCCTGCGCGACCGAGGCCGGCTTTCTGGCCTCGCCGACGGACCGCTCCAACTATCGGCGGGTCTGGGCGCGGGACGGGGCGATGCTGTCGCTGGCCGCCCTGTGTGCGCAGGACGAGGAACTGATCGCCGCTGCGCGCAGCACCCTGCACACCCTGGTGCGCCACCAGGGACCGCACGGCGAGATCCCGAGCAATGTCGACCCGGTGACCGGACGCGTCAGTTACGGGGGCACCACCGGGCGCGTGGATGCCGACCTGTGGTTCGTGATCGCCTGCGCGGAATACTGGCGGGCGACCGAAGACGGGGACTTCCTCGATGCGATGCTTCCGGCGCTCGAAAAGGTGCGCGCCCTGCTCGGCGCTTGGGAGTTCAACAACCGCGGGCTGCTGTATGTGCCGCCGACCGGCGACTGGGCCGACGAGTACCTGCAGAGCGGATATGTTCTCTACGATCAGCTGCTCTACCTGCAGACGCAGCGCAGTCTCGCCGCGCTGCACGCCGGGGTGCACGGCTCGACGGATCACAGGCTCGAGGAACGGATCAGCCACCTGTATCACCTGATCCGCGCCAATTACTGGTTCGACGGTGATGCGGATCAGGCCGGAGACGCGTACCACGAGGTGCTGTACCGCAGGGGACAGGAGGCCGCGCCGCACTGCGCGGACCGCTACTGGCTACCGTCCTTCTCGCCCACCGGTTACAGTTACCGCTTCGACGCCTTCGCGAACGTGCTCGCGTCCCTGCTGGGCGTGGCCGACGACGACCAGCGCGAGCGGGTCGACCGCTACATCGCGGAGGAACTGGTTGACGACGAGCTGCCGCTGCTGCCGGCATTCCACCCGGTGATCGAGCCGGTCGACGAAGACTGGGAGGATCTTCAGGTCATGTTTTCCTACACCTTCAAGAACAAGCCCTACGAGTTCCACAATGGCGGTCTGTGGCCGATGCTCACCGGTTTCCACGCCGCCGACCTGGCGCTGCGCGGGCGTGGGCAGGCGGCCCGCCGCTACCTGCACGCGGTGCATGCCGGGAACCGACTCGCGATGGACGGCGAGGACTGGTCCTTCCCGGAGTTCGTGCACGGTCGTGACCGCACGCCCGGGGGCACGCGCCGCCAGGGCTGGAGCGCGGCCGCCGCGGTGATCGCCGGAGCGGCGCTCGAGGGACGCGAGGTCTTCGGGATAGACCATGCCGGCTGATCACGTGGTGCTCTGCACCGACCTCGACCGCACCATCATCCCGAACGGGGACCAGCCGGAGTCCCCGCGGGCCCGCGAGCTGCTGCGCCGCTTCGCCGCGCGCCCGGAGTCCACGCTGGTGTACGTGAGCGGGCGCGACGAGGGCCTGTTGCGAAACGCGATCCGGGACTACGATCTGCCGGTGCCCGACTTCGCGATCGGCGATGTCGGCACCACCATCTACCGCGTTCACGGGGATCACTGGCAGCCCATGAAGGCCTGGTCCCGCGAGATAGCGCCGGACTGGCAGGGCATGGAGGGCGCCGATCTGGCCAACCTCCTGCGCGGCGTCGAGGGCCTGCGCCTGCAGGAGGCGGAGAAGCAGAACGACTTCAAGCTCAGCTACTACGGGCCGGAGGATCCGCGGCCCGAGGCGCTGTTGTCCGAGGTGCGCCGGCGACTGAAGGACAACGGTGTCCGGGCGAATCTGATCTGGAGCATCGACGAACAGGCACACTGCGGGTTGCTCGACGTGCTGCCCGCCTCGGCAAACAAGAGCCATGCGATCGCCTTCCTGATGCGGGACAGGGGCTTCGGCGACCGCCAGACGGTCTTCGCCGGCGACAGCGGCAACGACCTCGAGGTCCTGGTCAGCAGCCTGCAGGCGGTGCTGGTGCGCAATGCCCCACCGGAGGTCCGCGAGGAGGCCGAGCGTCGCGCCGCCGAGTCGGGGAGAGCCGATCGGCTCTACGTCGCCCGTGGCGGGTTCCTCGGCATGAACGGCAACTACGCCGCCGGCGTATTGGAAGGCCTGGCGCACTACCTGCCGCACACCCGCGCCTGGCTGGAGTCGGACTCTTAAGCCGAATGGGGACGGATTTACAAATCTGTCCCCATTCGGCCCCATACCACCCCCCGCACCGGCCGCGGGCGCGCCGGCGCTCAGCGCAGCAGCGGCTCCTCGACGTCCCGCCGGGCGTCCGGACCCGCGAGCTGCTCGATCAGCGTGAGGGCGAAATCAATCGCGACGCCGGGTCCGCGACCGGTGACCACGCCGCCGTCGACCTCCACCGGCGTGGCCGTCGACGACAGGCCGCTGGCGTCCAGGGCACCGGTGTAGGCGGTCACCCGGCGACCCTCGAGCACCCCCGCGCCGGCGAGCGCCTTCGGCGCCGCACAGATCGCACCGAGCAGTCGACCGGCATCGGACTGACGCCGGACCACGGACCGCACCCGGGCATCGTCGCGCAGGTGGTCCGCGCCCGGCAGGCCGCCCGGGAGCACGACCAGATGGAAGTCCTCGTCGACCACGTCATCGAGTTCGCGATCGGGCAGGATCACCGTCTTGCGGGAGCAGGTCACCGGTCCCGGTTCGAGCCCGGCGACCACCACGGTGAAGCCGGCACGGCGCAGGAGATCGATGATGGTGACCGCCTCCAGTTCCTCGGCCCCCGGTGCCAGCGGGACCAATACACGGATCTGGTCCGGGTCGATGTTCATCACGGGCGGGCACCCATGATCGCGAGGCCCTTCAGCAGGTTCAGCGCCTCGTACAGGCCGAAGTCACGCTGGGCCAGCGGTTCCTCGTCGGTCTCGTCGGTGTCGTCGGACTCCGCGCCGTTCCCGAACGCGCCGTTGTCGATACTGCCCTCGAGGTGGCGTTCCAGGCTCGCCTCGTTCAGGCTCGGCCCGTTGTCCTCCGTACGGGTGACGCTGACGGGTTCGATGCGGATGTCGGGCTGGATGCCCTCGGCCTGGATCGAGCGCCCGTCGGGCGTGAAATAGCGCGCGGTGGTCAGCTTGATCGCGGTCTCCTGCGCCAGCGGCAGGATGGTCTGCACCGATCCCTTGCCGAAGGTCGGGGTACCCATCACCACCGCGCGCTTGTGATCCTGCAGCGCCCCGGCGACGATCTCCGAGGCCGAGGCCGAACCCTCGTTCACCAGCACCACCATCGGGACGCCGTCGGCGACGTCGCCGGGGGAGGCCGTGTACCGGAACTGCGATTCCTGCAGCCGGCCCTCCGTATAGACGATCAGGCCACTGTCCAGGAAGGCGTCGGACACACCGACGGCCCCGTTCAGCACGCCCCCGGGATTGTTGCGCAGATCCAGCACCAGGCCCTGCAGCGGGACGTCTTCCTTCAGGTCCTCGACCGCGCGCACGAGGTCGCGCGCGGTGCGCGACTGGAAGTTGGTGACGCGCACGTAGCCGAAGCCCGGTTCGAGTTGCTCCGAGCGCACGCTCTGGACCTGGATGATGTCACGGGTGATGGTGATGCGCTGCGGCCCCTCCACACCCTCGCGCATGATGGTCAGCGTGATGTCGGTGCCACGCTTGCCGCGCATCTTGTTCACCGCGTCGGACAGGCTCATGCCCTTCACTGCGGTGTCGTCCAGGCGGATGATCAGGTCGCCGGCGCGGATGCCGGCCCGGCTCGCGGGCGTATCGTCGATCGGCGCGATCACCTTGATGAAGCCGTCCTCCATGCCAACCTCGATGCCGAGGCCGCCGAACTCGCCGCTTGTGCCGACCTGCAGATCGCGGAATTCCTGCTCGTCCAGATAGGCCGAGTGCGGATCCAGTCCGGAGAGCATGCCCTTGATCGCATTGTCGAGCAGGTCGTGGTCCTCCACCTCGGTGACGTAGTTGCGCTTGATGCGCATGTAGACGTCAGTGAAGCGGCGCAGGTCCTCGACCGGGAGCGTCTCGCTCGCGCCGTCGTTGCGGTCGGCGAATACGCCCACGGAAACACTGAGGAGAACCCCCAGGATGACGCCGGTGACCAGACCGTAGCCGACGCTGAAACGCTTGTTCATGTCTTTGTCGCCTTTAGGGAAATCATTGCTCGCATGGTATCACTGGCCCACTGCCGCACCGCAAGAAACGCGCCCGGCGACAGCGGCGTGATGCTGCTCAGTTGGAGTCCCACCACGGCCGTGGGTTCAATGTCTCCCCCTGGTGGCGCAGCTCGAAATACAGCCCCGGGGCGATCGCGGCGCTGGCATCGCCGGCACGCGCGATCACGTCGCCGGCCGCAACCTGTTCCCCCGGCCGGGTGAGCAGCTCGCGGCCGTTGGCGTATAGCGTCAGATAACCCTCGCCATGGTCGAGGATCACCACGAAGCCGTAGCCGCGCATCCAGTCCGCGTAGACCGTCTGTCCGTGATGCACCGCGCGCACCGGCGCGTCCCGGCCGGTCTCGAAGACCTCGCCGCGCCAGGAGGCGTGCACGGCCCCGTTGCGCGGGGTCCCGTAACGATGCAGGAGGCTGCCGTCGACCGGCGGTCGCAGTGCGCCCCGGCGGCTTGCGAAGCGGCTCCCGTCCCCGGGGGCGTCGGCCTGCGGTGCGGGGGGCGGCTCATCCATCCGGCGCAGTACCGTCTCCAGTGTCTCGGCGTTGCGCGCGAGCCGTTCCAGTTCCAGTGCGTCATTCTCGATCTGCTGGTCGAGCCGGGCCAGCAGTGCCGCGAGTTCCTCTTCCCTGTCAGCGATCTTCCGCAGCGTCCGGCGAGTCTCGGTCTGGCGCGCGAGCAGTTCGTCACGTGCGGCGGCGAGCCGGTCGCGTGCTTCGGCCAGGGCGGCCGCCCGTCTGGCGATCCGCGCCAGCGCCTGCTCGCGCAGGAGCTGGATCCGGGCATCCAGATGCCGCTGATGGCGGCTCAGTTCGGCATCGTCCGCAGTCCAGGGACGGTGGCGCTCGCGGAGCCACTGGCTTCTCAGCAGCTGCAGCGCCTGCTCCCGGCCCGCGGCCAGTTCCGCCTCCCGCTCTTCCGTCTCCTGCTGGCGCTCCGCCACCGCGCGGTCCTGTTCGGCCACCGCCGTCCGCAGGCGACGTTCCGCATCGCGCAGGTCCTGGCTGCGCCGCGCAACCTCGGCCGCGCGTTCCTCCAGGCGCTCGATCTCGCGCTGGCGCTCCTGCTGTCCGCGCTCCAGCGCTCGCATCGCCTCCCGCGTCACCTCCAGTTCGGCTTCCGTCTCCATGGCCCCGGCCGCGGGCGCACACAGGATCAGGGCCGCGAAGAGCCAGCCAACCGGCTGTAATCGGGGAGCTTTGTCGAGATTGACCATTGCGTTTGTGGCAATATCCGAGTACTTTTGATTGCTTATATTCCCTTATATAGTCGTCTTCGAGACATGATCTTCCTCAAAACCGGATGCTCCGCCGTGACCCACGATCCAAACTGCTTTGATGAACCCCTGATGAGCCAGGACGAGGACATCGAGCGGGCGTCCCGCTCCCTGAAGGCGATGTCCCATCCGCTGCGGCTGAAGATACTCTGCATTCTCGGTGATCGCGAGATCAGCGTGCAGGAGATCGTCGACCAGGTCGGGACCTCGCAGAGCAACATCTCCCAGCATCTGGGCATCCTCCGGGACAAGGGCATCCTTGCCACGCGCAAGGATGCCAACCGCGTCTATTACCGAGTCGGCGATGCCCGCACGCTGCGCCTGATCGGAATGATGCAGGATGTATTCTGCAATTCCTGATGACCAAGGTGTGTCCTGATGCTTGAACGTCTGCCCGAGTTCCTGGGCAACCACCCGCTCCTCAGCGGGGCCCTGATCGCGGTCGTCGCGCTGATTCTCTTCACGGAGTTCCAGCGCCTGACGCGCAAGTACCGGGCGCTGCCGCCGGCCGAGGCGGTGCGGGTGATGAACCAGGATGGATCCCTCGTGCTCGACGTGCGCGAGGACAACGAGATCTCCGGGGGGCGCATCCCGGGCGCCCGCCACATCCCGCTGGGCGTGCTGAAGAAGCGCGTCGAGGACATCGACCGCTACAAGGAGTCGCCGGTGCTGGTGTACTGCCGCACTGGGGCACGCTCGGCGGTCGCGGCCTCGCAGCTGGTCGCCGCCGGGTTTACCGACGTGACCAACCTGCAGGGTGGCATCCAGGCCTGGCAGTCCGCGGGTCTGCCCGTGAAGAAGAAATAGCATTGCCCGATGCGTTTCCAGATCTATCTCACCCAGTTCTGTCCCTACTGCCAGATGGCCCGGGAACTCCTGGACCGGCTCGGATACGAGTACCAGCCGATCCACGTGGAGCTCGAGCCGCATGAGCGGCGGGTGATGGAAGAGCGCTCCGGACGCACCTCGGTGCCGCAGATCTTCCTCGGCGAGAGGCACATCGGCGGGTACGACGACCTCGCCGCGCTGCACCGGTCGGGCCGGCTGTCGCGGCTGGTGGACGAGGCACGGGGGCCCGAGGCATGAGCGGGCCTGCGGCCCCGCATCGCGTCTGTCCGCATTGCGGGCAGGTGAATCGTGTGCCCGATGCGAAGGCGCTGGACGCGCGCTGCGGAGCCTGCCGTCAGCCACTGTTCACCGGCGAGCCGACGGCGGTCGACAGCGGCCGGCTGGAGCGGTTCCTGGCCCGCGACCAGCGTCCGGTGCTGGTCGACTTCTGGGCCCCGTGGTGCGGCCCCTGCCGCGTGATGGCCCCGCAGTACGCCGAGGCGGCGCGGCAGCTGGAGCCCGGCTTCCGCCTGCTGAAACTGGACACCGAGGCGCATGCGGATGCAGGCGCGCGCTTCGGCATCCGCGGCATCCCCACGATGATCCTCTTCCTCGGGGGCCGCGAGGTCGCACGCCAGAGCGGCGCGATGTCCGCCTCGGATATCATGGGCTGGGCGCGGCAGGCCGCGCGCTGAACCCCGGCCCGCTTCGAGGCCGATCTCCCAACCCTCCGGCAACGAGACCACCTTATGGCTGAAGACACCAACACCGGCAGCGGCACCAACTCCGGCGCCGCGCCCGAACCGGGCAAGGGCCCCGAATTCCTTATCCAGAAGACCTACATCAAGGACCTGTCCTTCGAGGCGCCGGGCGCCCCCGGGGTGTTCCTGAAGGAGTGGAAGGGCGACACCAACGTGCAGCTGAACACGAAGATACGCACGCTGAACGAGCAGGAGGGCGTGTACGAGGTGGAGCTGGGCCTGACGGTTACCACGACCTCCCAGGGCGAGAACGCCTACCTCGTCGAGGTGAAGCAGGCGGGCGTGTTCGTTGCGCGCGGCTTTTCGCAGGAGCAGCAGGGGCACCTGCTCGGGGCCTACTGTCCCAACCTGCTGTTCCCCTTCGCCCGCGAGGTGGTCGCCGACCTGGTGCTGAAGGGAGGCTTTCCGCAGATGCTGCTGCAGCCGGTCAACTTCGATGCGCTGTACGCGCAGCACCAGCAGGAGCGGCAGCGCGGCGAGCAGGCCGGCGAGTCCGGCTCTGCGACCGCCTGAGGCGGATCGCGCATCCCGCGCGCCGACGCGGCGCCAGCGATCATGCAGGCTCCCGTGCGCATAGCGGTCCTCGGGGCGGGCTCGTGGGGCACCGCGCTCGCGATGCAGGCGGCGCGCCTGCACGAGGACGTGCTGCTGTGGGCCCGCGCGCCGGCGCAGGCGGCGCTGCTGGCGTCGCGTCGCGAGAACGCGCGCTATCTGCCCGGCGTGCACTTTCCGGAGAACCTCCGGATCCTCGCGGACCGCGAGGCGGCGCTGCGGGACCGCGACCTGATCCTCGTCGCGGTCCCGACCGGCGGCTTCCGCGAGACGCTGCACTGGGTGGCGGAATTCATCGCCCCGGGGCAGCGCGTCGCCTGGGCCACGAAGGGGCTGGAGAAGAGCACCGGCGCCTGGCTGCACGAGGTGCTGGCCGAGGAGCTCCCGGGGCAGCCGCCGGCGCTGCTGTCCGGTCCTTCCTTTGCCGGCGAGGTGGCCCGCGACCAGCCCACCGCGCTGACCGCCGCGGGCACCGACCCCGATGCGCTGGAACGGGTCGTGCGCGCCTTTCACGGACGCGCGATGCGCGTGTACCGCAATGCGGACGTGCTGGGAGTGGAGCTCGGCGGGGCATTCAAGAACGTGCTGGCCATCGCCGCCGGCATCTCGGACGGAGCCGGCTTCGGTGCCAATGCCCGGGCCGCGCTGATCACCCGCGGCCTGGCCGAGCTGCAGCGCCTCGGCGCGGCGGTCGGCGCGCGTCCGCAGACGCTCACCGGCCTCTCGGGTCTCGGCGACCTCGTTCTGACCTGTACCGACGATCAGTCCCGCAACCGGCGCCTGGGGCTGTATCTCGGTCAGGGCTTCGACCTGGCGACGGCCCTGGGACGGATCGGGCAGGCGGTGGAAGGTGCCGAGACCGCCCGCGTCGCGGTCGCGAAGGCGGCGGAGGCCGGCGTGGAGATGCCGATCTGCGCCGAGGTGCACGCGGTGCTCTACAGGGACCGCCCGGTGCGCGAGGCCGTCCGCCGCCTCCTGGAACGCGACCCGGTCGCCGAGTAGCAGCAGCCGGGTGGTAGGGGCGGCACTGTGGGAGCGGTGGGAGCGGCCTCCCGGCCGCGATCCGGCGTCGCCTTCGAGCCAGGCCGGCACTGTGGGAGCGGCCTCCCGGCCGCGATCCGGCG